>JBEIPX010000118.1:0-7963 GCA_040376815.1 Bradyrhizobiaceae bacterium | reverse complement strand
CCCGCGTTGCGTTTCGCGACCCGCGGTCCTCCTCATCACAGCTTTTGAGGCGGACCTGTCGGCACCGGGGACTTTCCCCGATGCACAGGAGGGCGCGTTTCCTCACAACTCAAACGTCAGAGGACGCGATGACAAAGCGTAGTGAAGCCAAGTACAAAATCGACCGCCGGATGGGCCAGAACATCTGGGGCCGCCCGAAGAGCCCGGTCAACAAGCGTGAATACGGCCCCGGCCAGCACGGCCAGCGCCGCAAGGGTAAGCTCTCCGACTTCGGCACCCAGCTGAAGGCCAAGCAGAAGCTCAAGGGCTATTACGCCAACATTTCCGAGCGGCAGTTCTATGCCGTTTACGTCGAGGCGACCCGCCTCAAGGGCGACTCGGGTGAAAACCTGATCGGCCTGCTCGAGCGCCGTCTCGACACCGTCGTCTATCGCGCCAAGTTCGTGTCGACGATGTTCGCCGCGCGCCAGTTCATCAACCACGGCCACATCAAGGTAAACGGCAAGCGCGTCAACATTTCGAGCTACAAGGTCAGGGTCGGCGACGTCGTCGAGGTGAAGGAATCCTCGAAGCAGCTCGCGCATGTCCTCGAAGCGACCCAGCTCGCCGAGCGCGACGTGCCGGACTTCCTCGAAGTCGATCACGGCAAGTTCACCGCCAAGGTCGTGCGCATCCCGGGCCTCGCCGAAGTGCCGTTCCCGGTGCAGATGGAGCCGCACCTGATCGTCGAATTCTATTCGCGCTGACGGTTGCGATATCAAATTTCGGAAAGGCCCCGCTCAACCGGGGCCTTTTTCGTTTTTTGATGTTGCTCCCTCCCCCTGCAAGGGGGAGGGTTGGGGTGGGGGTCAGATTGAATCGTGGGTCATGTTGAATGCCCGACGGTAACCCCCTCCCGCCACGCCTTCGCTCTTCGAGCTGCGGCGGGCGACCTCCCCCCCTTTCAGGGGGAGGTTTGAAAAACCTCGCCCATCATGATCTAAAATACACCCATGGCTTACGCTCCCGTCTCCCTCGATCCGAAACTCCCGCCGATCCGCATCAACCTGTTCTCCGACGCGCAGTCGAAGCCGACGCCGGCGATGCGCGAGGCGATGATGCGCGCCGAGGTCGGCGACGAGCAGCTCGGCCTCGATCCGACCGTGAACGAGCTCTGCGAACGCACGGCCTCCCTGCTCGGCAAGGACGCCGCGGTGTTCCTGCCGTCCGGCACCATGTGCAACGTCGCGGCGCTGCTCACGCATTGCCGGCCGGGCGAGGAAATCCTCGCGCACGAGACCGCGCATATCCTCACCAGCGAAGGCGGCTCGCACGCGGCGCTCGGCGGCATTCAGGTGTTTCCGCTGCGCGGCGACAACGGGCAATACTCGATCGATACGCTCAACGCCGCGTTCCGCCCGGTCTCGCGCTACGCGCCGAAGCAGACGCTCGTCAGCGCCGAGCAGACCTCCAACATCGGCGGCGGCACGATCTGGCCGCGCGAGATGCTGGCGAAGGTCGCGCACGTCGCGCACGAGCGCGGCATGATCACCCATCTCGACGGCGCGCGGCTGCTGAACGCCTGCGTCGCGACGAAGGTATCCGCGCAGGACATGGTCGCGGGCTGGGACAGCGCCTGGATCGATTTCAGCAAGGGCCTCGGCGCGCCGATCGGCGCCGTGCTCGCCGGCTCACGCGAGTTCATCGACAACGTCTGGCGCTGGAAACAACGCCTCGGCGGATCGATGCGGCAGGCCGGTGTGTGCGCCGCCGCCTGCACTTACGCGCTCGACCATCATGTGGAGCGGCTGGCGGAGGATCACGCCAACGCACGCACGCTGGCGCGCGGGCTGTCGCAGATTTCGGGCCTCGACGTGCAGGAGCCGGAAACCAATCTCGTGTTCGCGTCGGTCACCGACGGCAGCATGAGCAACGACCGCTTCCTCGCCGCCATGCGCCAGCGCGGCATTCTCTTGACCACGCTCGGCGGCCGCGTCCGCTTTGTCACGCACATCGACGTCACCGCGCCGATGATCGACGAGGCAGTGCAGGCGGCGCGCGAGGTGATGCGCGCCGCTTGAAATAGAGCGCGTTACTTGATCATCGCGCCGTAGACGAGATTTCTCAGCGTCGCGCGGATACGCGTGCGCTGGGACACCGTCTGCGACATGAACACGACGGTCATTTCTTCCTTGGGGTCGACCCAGAATGTGGTGCCGGCCGCCCCCGACCAGCTCATATCGCCGACCGAGCCTTCGACCGGCGAGATGCCCGCCGTGGTGCGCACAGCGAAGCCAAGTCCGAAGCCGAAGCCACGGCCCGGCAGATAGTATGGACCCGGCACGACGCCCGATCCTGCGCCGATGTGATCGGCGCCCATGTAGGCGATCGTCTTCGGGCTGAGCAGGCGCTTGCCGCCGAACTCGCCGCCGTTGGCGATCATGGTGGCGAAGCGCAGATAGTCGCTCATGGTCGACACGAGGCCGCCGCCACCGGATTCCCACTTCTTCACGACGCGCGGATCGCCGACCTCGGCACCCGGACCGATGGTGCGATCGGACGGCAGCGGCTCGGCAATCAGCGCGTGCTTCTTCGCATCGGGGACATAAAACGCAGTCTCGCTCATCCCGAGCGGGTCGAAGATGCGCTCCTTGAAGAACTGATAGAGCGTCTTGCCGGATGCTGCTTCGACAACACGGCCGAGAATGTCGGTCGAGTAGCTGTAATCCCAGGTCGTACCTGGCTGATAGACGAGCGGCAGGCCAGCGATCTTGTCGGCGAACTCGACGTTGTCGAAATCGCCGGCGATCGGCAGCTGCGCGTACAACTTCTTCACTTCGCCGACACCGAAGAAGCCGTAGGTGATACCCGACGTGTGACGCATCAGGTCCTGCACCGTCATCTGCCGCGCCTGCGGCACGAGATCGAGCGTGACCTTACCGTCCTCGGACTTTCTCTCGACGCCGACCTTTGTGTCCTTGAATGCCGGGATGTACTTCGACACCGGCTCGTCGAGCAGCAGCTTGCCCTCTTCGACAAGCACCATCGCCGCCACGGTCGTGATCGGCTTCGTCATCGAGTAGATGCGGAAGATCGTATCGGCGGTCATCGGCTGCTTGGTGGTGACATCGCGCAGGCCGAGCGTCTCCGAGTAGACGGTCTTGCCTTTGCGCTGGATCACCATCATCGCGCCGGGAATTTTCCCGGTGTCGATCTCGTTCTTGAGATAGGCGGTGACGCGCTCAAGCCCGGCTTTCGAGAAGCCGGCTTCCTCCGGAACGACCTTGGCGAGGGACTCCGCGAAAACTGGAGCGGCCGCGAGAACAACGAACGATAGCGCAACGAATGCGCGCTTGGAGATCGCCTTCATGAAATGCCTCCCGATGAGCCGGATCTACCGTCCGGTCTGCGGGCAAAGTTTATCGGCGGTATGTAACGGCGCAAGCGGTGGGTTGCCGATGTACGGCTATCGGGCAACTGCCATGCGATGCAACGCGGCCGACGTTTCCGAGAAGCAGCAGAAGACAATGCGCTTCACCGAAGGTGCGCTTTTGAGCGCTTCAACGCTCGCGGCGACTGCAATCGGCGCGGCGCGCTCAGCGGGAAAACCATAGACGCCGGTGGAAATGGCGGGAAACGCCAGCGAGGCCGCGCCGGCGGCGTGCGCGAGTTCGATCGCACGGCGGTAGCATGATGCTAATAGCGCATCTTCATTGTGCCCGCCGCCCTGCCACACCGGGCCGACGGCGTGGATCACCCATCTGGCAGGCAACCGATAGCCGCAGGTGATTTTCGCATCGCCCGTAGCGCAGCCGCCGAGCGTCTTGCATTCCGTCAGGAGATCGGGGCCGGCGGCGCGGTGGATGGCGCCATCAAAACCACCGCCGCCAAGCAGGGATGCATTGGCGGCGTTGACGATGGCATCGACACGAAGCGTGGTGATGTCGGCGACGACGACTTCAAAGGCGACAGCCTCGAAGATGCCGTCGCCCGAAGCAGGCGTGATCAGGCGGACGCGCCTGCGGTGACGCCCTTGTCGGCGAAGAGCTGTTGCAGCTCGCCGGCCTGGAACATCTCGCGGATGATGTCGCAACCGCCGACGAACTCACCCTTCACGTAGAGCTGGGGAATGGTCGGCCAGTTCGAATAGACCTTGATGCCGTCGCGCAGTTCGCTCGACTCCAGAACGTTGAGGCCCTTGTAGGCGACGCCGATGTGGTCGAGAATCTGAACCACCTGGCCCGAGAAACCGCACTGCGGAAACTGCGGACTGCCCTTCATGAACAGCACCACGTCGTTGGACTTCACTTCATTGGCGATGAAATTCTCGATGCTCATTCTTGTGCCCTGCGTGCCTGTGTTCTGACCGGATTCGAGGACCAACCGGCTGCTGCCAATTCCTGGCCCCTGCTGACCATATATGTAGCGTGATTTGGGCCACCAGCCCATCCCCTTCGCCGCGGAAAAGTAACGGCTTCCATAACCGTTACGTATCTCAGCCATAGCGTAGACCCTGGCGACAAGCCCTGTTTTTCCCAGCCTGGCACCCCATCTAGGTCTAACTTTCCCGGGAACGGATGTTCGCCAGCATTGTTCTTTCACAAAGCCGGAGTTTTGTGTGACGAAAGCGACAGCCTCCTCCGCATCGCACCCGGCGCTCCGCCCGGGGAACATGCCAGCCTCGCCATCTCCGGGACCTGCCGCCGCGCTGTTGCAGCGCTACCGCGAGGTGCGCGACGAGACCGAGCGCCGCGCCGCTCCCCTGTCGTCCGAGGATCAGGTCATCCAGTCGATGCCGGATGCAAGTCCGGCGAAGTGGCACCGCGCGCATACAACGTGGTTCTTCGAGCAGTTCATTCTTGGCGAGCATCTGCCGGGTTACGTGCCCTTCCATCCGGACTACGCCTATCTCTTCAACTCGTATTACGTCAGCGCCGGGCCCCGGCACGCCCGCAACGCGCGTGGCCTGCTCACCCGTCCGGGTGCGGAGGACGTCACGGCCTATCGCGCGCATGTCGATCACGCCTTCGCGCGGATGCTCGAAAGCGCGGACACAGCGAAGGTCGCCGAACTCGCGCCGCTGATCGAGGTCGGCCTCAATCACGAGCAGCAGCATCAGGAATTGATGCTCACCGACATCCTGCATGCGTTCGCGCAGAATCCGATTCCGCCCGCCTACGATCCCGACTGGGTGTCACCGAAGGCCACGGCGCGCGGCGATGACGCGGTGCTGCTGAACGAAGGCATCCACACCATCGGCCATGCCGGCGACGATTTCCATTTCGACAACGAGAAGCCGCCGCATCGCGCGCTCGTCGGTCCCGTGACAATCGCGCGCAACCTCGTCACCAACGGCGACTGGCTCGCCTTCATGGATGCCGGTGGCTACGCGACCGCGACGCTGTGGCTGATGGACGGCTTCGGCGTCGTCACCGGCGAACAATGGGAAGCCCCCGGCCATTGGCGCAAGGTCGATGGCGTCTGGCATGAGATGACGCTCGCCGGCCTGAAGCCGGTCGATCGCGACGCACCGGTGAGGCACGTCAGCTATTACGAGGCGGATGCCTACGCGCGCTGGTGCGGCAAGCACCTGCCGACCGAAATGGAGTGGGAGGTCGCGGCGCGCGCCGGACACCTCAACGACGCCTTCGGCATCGTCTGGCAGTGGACGCGCAGTTCGTATGCCCCCTATCCCGGCTACCGCGCCATCGACGGCGCGCTCGGCGAGTACAACGGCAAGTTCATGGTGAACCAGTATGTGCTGCGCGGCTCGTCGCTGGCGACGCCGCAAGGCCACAGCCGCGTCACCTACCGCAACTTCTTCTATCCGCATCACCGCTGGCAGTTCACGGGCCTGCGGCTGGCCGATTACGCAACCTGATCACCCGCAAATTCAAAGCGCCGATGACCGCCATCGGACGCCAGTGGAGAGACCGCCATGAACGTTCATGTTGGCGCGCTTCTGAAGAAACGCTCGTTCGATCCCGCAACCATCGCCTTTGCGGGTGATGTGATCGAAGGACTTGCGCAGCAGCCGAAGATGCTGTTGCCGAAGTATTTCTACGACGAGGCCGGCTCGCACCTGTTCGAGCAGATCACGCGGCTGCCGGAGTATTACCCGACGCGGGTCGAGCTCGGCATCCTGCGCGATCGCGCGAGCGAATTTGCGGCGATCATTCCGAAGCACGCGGCGCTGATCGAGTTCGGCGCGGGTGCCGCGACCAAGGCGCGGCTGCTGTTCGAGCCCTGCGCCATCGCCGCCTACGTGCCGGTCGATATTTCCGGCGATTTCCTCAGCGCCCAGGCGCGTGAACTGCGCGCCGAGCTGCCGCATCTCGCCGTCCATCCGGTCACGGCGGACATCACCACCGCATTCCCCCTGCCCGCTGCCATCAATGACATGCCGAAGGTCGGATTCTTCCCGGGCTCGACGCTTGGCAACTTCGATCCGCCGGAAGCACAGGCGTTTCTCAAGAGCGCGCGCGGCATCCTCGGCGCCGGTGCGCTGATGCTGATCGGCATCGACCTCGAAAAGGACGAAGACATTCTGCACGCGGCTTATAACGACGCAGCCGGCGTCACCGCGCGCTTCAACCTCAACGTGCTGACGCGGATCAACAATGAGCTCGGCGGCAACTTCGACCTGTCGTCATTCACCCACCGCGCGATCTACAATCGCGACCTGCACCGGATCGAGATGCATCTGATCAGCACGAAAGCGCAGACCGTGCGGCTGTTCGGCAACAGTTTCGATTTCCGCGCGGGCGAGAGCATCCACACCGAGAGCAGTTACAAGTACAGCATCGCGCGTTTCTCGGCGCTGGCGCAGAGCGCCGGCTGGACCGTGCGGAAGTCCTGGACCGACGCGCAGCAGATGTTCTCGGTGCACGCGCTCGCAGCGGAGTAGTTCGTAACTGTCATTGCGAGTGAAGCGAAGCAATCCAGCTTACCACCCCAAATGGATTGCTTCGTCGCTTTGCTCCTCGCAATGACGCGCTAAATCTCCGGATCCATCGGCGTCTGCGAATGTAGCGACCACGCCTCCCACACCGCGACCACCAGCATGATGGCCGTCGTCGCCGCAGCCAGCGTCAGCGGCGACAGCAACGGTCCGGCAAACGCCAGCGCGATCAGCGCGGCGAGTCCCACGAGATGGGAGACCTGCAAGCGGCCGTGAATGGTCTGCTTGAACAGCATCGTTCCGACCAGGAACATCAGCGGCCCGCCGACGAGCCCGAACACCGCTTTGGCGTCCGCATGACCGTGCGGATGCATCAGCACCACCTCGTCGCCGACCGCGGCAACGACGATGCCGGCCACGATCGGCAGATGCAGGTAGGTGTAGGCCAGCCGCGCAATGCGCCCGGGATTGCTCGAACGCGAAATCCGCTCTGCCCCTGCATCCGCGCCCTTGTGGAAATAGACCCACCACATCGCGATGCTGCCGAGGAAGGACGTCGCGAACGCCGCGATGATATCCGGCGTCCACGACAGTCCGGCGAAGGTCGCGCCGGTGACGAGGATGGACTCGCCGAGCGCGATGATGATGAAGAGCGCGCAGCGCTCGGCCATGTGGCCGCCCTCGACACTCCAATCCGTGAGTTTGGATGCGCCCAGTCCGGGCACCCAGAACCGCGCCAGTGGCGAGGAATATTCGATCGCCAGCGCCATCGCCCAAAACACGAGCTGCGTCTTGCCGCCGATGAGCGCACCGGCGATCCACAGTCCCGCGGTAAACGCGAGCCAGATGCTTATGCGGACGAAGTTCAGCTTCAGCCCATGCTCGTGATCGGGGATCGACCACAACGTGAACAGGCTGCGCCCGACCTGCATCGCCACGTAGGCGAGCGCGAAGGCGAGGGCGCGCGTTTCGAACGCCTTCGGGATCGAGGTCGAGAGCACGAGACCCGCCAGCATCAGCGCGAACAGCATCAGCCGCACCGCCGTCCGGTCGGGATCGAGCCAGTTGGTCACCCAGGAGGTG
>JBEIPX010000289.1:0-4601 GCA_040376815.1 Bradyrhizobiaceae bacterium | reverse complement strand
CTCGGCGCGCGCATGGATCCGCGCGTGCAGCGCCGCTTCGACGGCTATCGCGATGCGATGAAAGCGGCCGGTCTTCTGGATCAAAGTTTAATCGTGACGACTCCGGTGCCGACATCGGTGACGATGGGCGGCACGCTGTTCGCTGACCTTATCACGCGCGTCCCGGAGATGGACGCCGTGTTCTGCGCCAATGACGACCTCGCGCTCGGTGTCCTGTTCGAATGCGAACGCCGGCAGCTCTCCGTGCCGGACGACATGGCGATCGTCGGCTTCAACGATCTCGAATTCTCGGCATCATCCGTCCCCTCGATCACCAGCGTACGCACGAACCGCTACGAGATGGGCAAGCACGCGGTGACGATGGTGACCGAAGCGATCGAAAATCGCCGCCCCGCCCATCCGGTCATCGATCTCGGGTTTGAATTGATGGTCCGGCAAAGCTCGGCGAGACACGCATAAGCGCCATCCGGCGCTGCTGACGAAAAAATGGTAGCGCTATCTTTTGTCTCTGACTAAAGTTGCATGAGCGCGACGGCTGCCAAGGCACCTCGCGGGTAACGCATTGCTGCGCGGGAGAACTCCAATGACAATCAAGGGCGACAATGGCGCGGGCAAGCGCAAACTCCGCTCGAGCCTGTGGTTCGACAACCCGCACAATCCGGGCATGACTGCGCTCTATCTCGAGCGGTATCTCAACTACGGCCTGACGCGGAAGGAACTGCAATCCGGCAAGCCGATCATCGGCATCGCGCAAACCGGCAACGACCTCTCCCCCTGCAACCGGCATCATCTCGAACTGGCACACCGCGTCCGCGAGGGCATTCGCGAGGCTGGCGGTATCGCGATGGAGTTCCCGACCCATCCGATCCAGGAGACTGGCAAGCGGCCAACCGCGGCACTCGACCGCAACCTCGCCTATCTCGGCCTCGTCGAAATTCTTTACGGCTATCCGCTCGATGGCGTCGTCCTGACCACAGGCTGCGACAAGACCACGCCCGCCTGCATGATGGCGGCGGCCACCGTGAACATTCCCGCAATCGTGCTCTCCGGCGGGCCGATGCTGAACGGCTGGTGGAATGGCGAACGCACCGGCTCCGGCACCGTGGTATGGAAATCGCGCGAGCGCATGGCCGCGGGCGAGATCGGCTACGAGGAGTTCATGGACATCGTGGCATCGTCCGCGCCGTCGGTCGGCCATTGCAACACCATGGGCACCGCCTCGACCATGAACTCGCTCGCCGAAGCGCTCGGCCTGTCGCTGCCGGGATGTGCGGCGATCCCAGCGCCCTATCGCGAGCGCGGCCAGATCGCGTACGAGACCGGCAGGCGCGCAGTCGAGATGGTGTGGGAAGATCTCAAGCCTTCCGACATTCTTACGCGCAAGGCGTTCGAGAACTGCATCGTCGTCAATTCGGCGATCGGCGGCTCGACCAACGCACCGATCCACATCAATGCGCTCGCCCGCCACATCGGCGTCGAACTCTCGATCGACGACTGGCAGACGCACGGCCACGATGTGCCGCTGCTGGTGAACTTGCAGCCTGCCGGCTTCTATCTCGGCGAAGAGTATCATCGCGCCGGCGGCGTGCCGACGGTCGTCCGCGAGCTGATGAAGCACAAGCGCATCCACGAGGACGCACTCACAGTGAATGGCAAGACCGTGGGCGAGAACTGCCGCGCCGCCACGCCGCCCGATGCTGACGTGATCTGGACCTACGAGAAGCCGCTCGTGAAGGATGCGGGTTTCGTCGTACTGCGCGGGAACCTGTTCGACTCGGCGATCATGAAGACCAGCGTGATCTCGAAGGAATTCCGCGACCGCTACCTGTCGAACGCGAAAGACCCGAACGCGTTCGAGGGCCGCGCCATCGTGTTCGAGGGGCCGGAGGATTATCACGACCGCATCGACGACGAATCTCTGAAGATCGACGAGCACTGCATGCTGTTCGTACGCGGCGTCGGCCCGATCGGATATCCCGGTGGCGCCGAAGTCGTGAACATGCAGCCACCGGCCGCTCTCATCAAGAAAGGCATCACGTCCCTGCCCTGCATTGGCGACGGCCGTCAGTCCGGCACCTCGGGCTCGCCGTCGATTCTCAATGCTTCACCGGAGGCGGCGGCGAATGGCGGCCTTGCGCTGCTGAAGATGAACGACCGCGTGCGCATCGATCTCAACAAGGGCGAAGCCAACATCCTGATTTCCGATGCCGAACTGGCCGAGCGCAGAAAGGCTCTCATGGCAAAGGGCGGCTTTGGCCATGCCGAGAACCAGACGCCGTGGCAGGAGCTCTATCGCGACACCGTCGGCCAGCAATCGACCGGCGCATGCATGGAGCTGGCCACGCGCTACCATAACCTTGCCGGCACCTTCGGTGTCGCGCGCGATAATCACTAAGATCAAGGGTTACACATGACCGATCGTCTCAAGGGCAAGCGTGCATTCGTCACCGCCGCAGCGGCGGGTATCGGCCGCGCCTGCGCCATTGCCTTTGCGCGTGAAGGCGCGATCGTGATCGCGACCGATCTCAACGAAGCGGCGCTCGCCGACCTTAAGAGCTATGGCGTCAAGGAAACCCACAAGCTCAACGCACGCGACACCGCGGCCGTCGACGCAATGGCGAAGCAGGTCGGCACCATCAACGTGCTGCTGAACGCCGCCGGCTTCGTCCACAACGGCACCGTGCTCGATTGCTCGGACGACGACTGGGACTTTTCGTTCGACCTCAACGTCAAATCGATGCACCGCACGATCAAGGCATTCCTGCCCGGAATGCTCGCAGGCGGCGGTGGATCGATCGTCAATGTCGCCTCGGCAGCCGGCGTGTTCAAGGCGGCGCCGAACCGCTACGTCTATTCGGCCACGAAGGCGGCGGTCGCGGCGCTGACCCGCGCGATCGCCGTCGACTTCGTCGCCAAGGGCATCCGCTGCAACTGCATCTGCCCTGGCACCATCGAGACACCCTCGATGCTGGATCGCGCCGCATCCCTCGGCGCGGGCGGACGCGAGATGTTCATCAGCCGTCAGCCGATGGGCCGCCTCGGGACCGCCGAGGAAATGGCCTCACTCGTGGTCTATCTCGCGAGCGACGAAAGCTCTTTCACCACCGGCGTCGCGCACATCGCCGACGGCGGCTGGACGCTGTAAGGCAGACACCGGACTTACTTTCGTCATTGCCGGACTTGATCCGGCAATTCATCATTGAATGAAGAAAAGATGGATGCCCGGATCAAGTCCGGAATGACAGTTAGAGAGGAAGCAGAATGAACAACATCGATCTCAGCGGCCGTTGCGCCGTCGTTACCGGCGGCGCCCAGGGCTTCGGCCGTGCCATCACCGAACGCTTCGTGGCCTCCGGCGCGAAAGTCGCGCTCTGGGGTTTCGACGAGGCGCTGGCGACCCAGACCGCAAAAGAGATTGGCGACGCGGTCATCGCCGTGAAGGTCGACGTCTCAGATCCCGCCGACGTAGATGCCGCGCGTGACGCGACTCTGAAAGCGCTCGGCAAGATCGATATTCTCGTCAATAACGCCGGCATCGCCGGAGCCAACGCCACCGTGTGGGACACCAACGTCGACGAGTGGCGCAAGGTGATGCGCATTAATCTCGACGGTCCGTTCATCTGCTGCCGCGCCGTCGTGCCCTCGATGATGAAAAAGAACTACGGCCGCATCATCAACATCGCCTCGATCGCCGGCAAGGAAGGCAACCCGAACGCCGCGCACTACTCGGCCTCAAAGGCCGGTTTGATCGCGCTGACCAAGTCGCTCGGCAAGGAACTCGCCAGCACCAACATCTCGGTGAATTGCGTGACACCGGCCGCAGCGAAGACGGCAATCTTCGATCAGCTGACGCAGCAGCACATCGACTTCATGCTGTCGAAGATCCCGCGCGGGCGTTTTGTCAAGGTCGAGGAACTGGCCGCGATGGTCGCGTGGATGGCGTCGGAAGAGTGCGCCTACACCACCGGTGCGGTGTTCGATCTCTCAGGCGGCCGCGCGACATACTAAGGCTTCCCCTTCGCGATCATGAAATCGAAATCGCAACCTTCGTCGGCTTGCGTGATGGTCTTGTTGAAGAGATAGGCATAGCCGCGCTCGGCCCATTCCGGATTCGGATCGAGCTTAAGCGTCGCCTGCCGCTTCGCGAGTTCCGCCTCATCGACCAGCAGATCGATACGCCGGCCAGCGACATCGAGCTTGATCCTGTCGCCGTTGCGCACCAGCGCCAGCGGTCCGCCGACCGCGGACTCCGGCGAGATGTGCAGGACGATGGTGCCGAACGCTGTGCCGCTCATGCGCGCATCGGAAATGCGCACCATGTCCTTCACGCCCTGCTGCGCCAGCTTCTTCGGAATCGGCAGATAGCCCGCCTCCGGCATGCCCGGCGCGCCCTTCGGCCCGGCATTGCGCAGGACGAGAACGTCATCAGCTTTCACATCCAGGTTCGGATCGTCCATCCGCAGCGTCATATCCTCGACCGACTCGAACACCACCGCGCGGCCGGTGTGCTGAAGCAGCGCCTCGCTCGCTGCCGCCTGCTTGATGATCGCGGTACGCGGGGCCAGATTACCGCGCAAGACGGCCATCGAACCTTCCTTCTT
>JBEIPX010000035.1:0-13295 GCA_040376815.1 Bradyrhizobiaceae bacterium | reverse complement strand
TGTTTCGGTTCCAGGAAGTCCGAGACCCGGTAGAACGCATCGTTATTGATCAGAATCGCGCCCAAAAGGCCCTGTTCCGCCTCGATATTGTGAGGCGCGGAGCGGTAAGCCGGCGCGGCAGAGTCCGGCGCGAGCTTGAGGACGTTCGAATCGGATAGGGCCATGAGGTTGGATAGCTCGATTTTTCGGCAAATGCTGGGCAATGATCAAGACGCTACCCCGGGCCCCGACGGAAGAACCGTCAGTGGCGGGAGAGGGCTTATGCACGATTCCCACATGCCCGCGTGCCGCAGGCAACGGATGCCTTGACGGCGATTGTTGCACGAGCGGCGGCTTTAGGGAGCCGGGATGGTTCCCCGCCAGCTGATGATGGACTAAGAGTTCGCGTCATGTCGCAGCTTTCCGATTATCTGCGCCGGCGAAAGATCGATCCGGTGCATCAGACGCGCCGCGCTCTGGCGCGGTATGTCGACAAGAAAGGCTTCGCGATCGGCGACTACACCTATGGCATTCCGCAGATCATGCCATGGGTCGATGCGCGCCTCGTCATCGGCAAGTATTGCAGCATCGCGCAGGGCGTCCGCATTTTTCTTGGCGGCAACCATCGGACGGACCGGGTCTCGACCTATCCCTTCCGCTCTGCGGCTGGTTTTCCGGAAGCGCGTCAATTGCCGCCCGGCGAGCAGATCGCCAAGGGCGACGTGCGCATCGGTTCGGATGTGTGGATCGGCGCGTTCTCGATCATCATGTCGGGGGTGACAATCGGCGACGGCGCCGTGATCGGCGCTGCCGCCGTGGTGACGAAAGACGTTCCCGCCTATGGCATCGCCGCTGGTAACCCGGCGCGGCTGATCCGGCGGCGTTTTTCCGAGGATGCCATCGCAGCACTGCTCGATCTCAAGTGGTGGGATCTCGATCGCGCCGACGTGGTGCGGCTGCTGCCGCTGCTCAACGGCGCCGATATCGATGGCTTTATCGCGGAAGTCCGCCGTTTGCGCGGAACCTGACAGCGCAGAGCGCAGCCACTGCCGGTTGCCGCGACCACCCGCCGCGCAACCGTGGTTAATTTTGCCTCATTCCCGTCAATGGTTAGCCACTTCGTTCGAATGAAATCGAACGACTGAACCTTTTGGCTAACGGGCCGACGTATGTTTAAAGCCGGCTCAGCCGGAACGTTATCGAAGCGGCCAGGTTATTTCCCGCTGGCGCGATAAGCGGATTTTTGACAGGGCATTTGGATCATGGCCGACAGGCTGCAACAGCAACGCAATCGCCGCAACGATCCGTCCTGGCTGACGATGCTCGTTGAGACGATGAACGCCGTCTCCGAACCGGAAACGGCCGACTGCGCCTGCGATAGCAAGGTCATCGATGCACTGAAGGCCAAGCTTCAGCGCCCGGCAGCCGTGCGCCATCCCTCGGATCTGACGCCGAACTTTTAACGGCTGGCAGTGCGATGCCGATCCGCTTCTCCCTCAACTGACGATCTGCAATCGCGGCGGGCCACCGCTTTCCGCCGCCCGCAGCCGCTCCTCCGCGCGCGTGATGTAGTCGCGCGTTATCGGCACGATCCCCTGGCGCCGGGTGAGCTGGATCTGGAAGTTCATCATGTTCTGCTTGCGGAACGACATCTCGGATGCTGCGAGATAGAACCCCACATGCGCACGAACCGTTCGTCGTAAGGCTTCGCTGCCTCAGCGTGCGACTCATCGGCGTCACCCGATTGCGGCGCGGCCCGGCGATTCGCCCGCAGTGGCGGCGCGGCCTTGCGCAGCCGCTACATGAACTTTGGCACGAATTTGAGTTCGCTCCCGGCCGGCCAGGTTGTTACCCTGAGAACGAATCTGGGCTACCGCCTGCGGCCGCGCAATACCCGGGAACAAGGGGAGTCACGCACATTTTTGCGACGTCTTCTGCGCTATATCGGCGCTTCCATTCGCGGATGTTTGCGGTAAAAGGTGACCGGCCTCGGCGGCCATTTCCGCTTCGGAGGATAGTATGTTGAGCCGGACGCTGCGTTTGGCGGCGTTAGCGATTCTGACCGGAACTTTCTCGGGACCTCTCTTGGCGCTTCCGGCGCTGGGGCAGAATCTCGATGCCGGAAAGACGCCCGCCCAATTGTTTGGCGGAAACTGCAACGCCTGCCACAAGAGCGCGCGCGGTCTCCTGCGTACGGTCGCACCGGGATCGCTGCCGGGCTTCCTGCGCCAGCACTACACGACGTCCTCCGATATGGCGAAGGTGCTGAGCGGCTATCTGCTCGCCAATGGTGCAACCGATCAGCCGCGTGTCGCCAACGTTCCGGTCAACCGGCAGGGCCGCGATCCGCAACCGCAGGCGGCAACTCCGGGTGCGGCACCCGCGACTCCGCCGGATGCCCGTCAGGCCCGCCGGCCCGATGCCGATGGCCTCAATCCTTCTGAGGCTGATGCCCAGCGTCCAGCGCGCAACGCCAAGCAGGGCGCGCGTCCGCCGGAGGAGGGTGCGGCACCGGCCGCTCCGAAGGGTGCAGTGAAAAATACCAAGCGCGGCGCATCGCCGACCGAAACGGCGGCTGCTCCCGCTGCGTCGCCCGCCGATCCGGCGTCGCAAGCGAAGTCCGCCCCGGCTGGAGATGCGGCGATCGCTGCCGCCGTGCCGATGCCTGAGCCTGCAGGTCTGCCGCCGCCGGCGATCGGCGATTTCAAGATCGATCCGCCAAAGGCGGAGATTGCGGATGCGCCCAAACCTGACGCATCGAAGGCTGATGCCCCGAAGCAGGAGGCGAAAGTCGAGCCGAAGCCGGAGCTGCCGAAGCCCGGTGCTGTAACCAGCACGGCGGCCGCGCCATCGGCGCCTGCCGCGTCCACTCCCTCGCCGGCGCCGCCGCGCACATCGTCGGCGTCGCTGACGCCGAAGCCGGCTGCCGGGTCACCACCGGCGCCGCCGATTTCGCACTAGGTTTTTTTGGATTGCCTCAAACAAAAACGTCCGGCCTGCATCGCAGACCGGACGTTTTGCATTTGAGTAGCGCAGCTTACGCCGCGCGCGAGAAGACTACTTCGTCTCTTCATCAGCGGCCGGAGCGGGCGCTTCGTCGTCGTGCTGCGCTTCCGGATCGAAGAACTCGCCGGCGGCAGCAAGCGCCTCGGCGGCTGCGTCCTGGTCTTCCTGACGGCTCGAGATGTCTTCGCCGCGCTTGATGCGATCGGCTTCATCGGCACTGCGCGCGATGATAACATTGATCGTCGCCTCGACTTCCGGATGCACGGCGATCGTCACCTTGCGCTGGCCGATCACCTTGAGCGGCGCGTCGAGCCATACCTGCGGGCGGCTGACGTTGATGCCGTCCTTGGCGAGCTGATCGACGATGTCGCGCACCGTGACCGAGCCGAACAGCTGGCCGCTTTCCGACGCTTGACGGATGACGATGATCTCGCGGCCTTCGACCTTCTCGGCGACCTTGGAAGCTTCGCCCTTGGCCTCAAGATTACGGGCCTCGAGATCGGCCTTCATGCCGTCGTACTTCTCGCGATTTTCCTTGGTGGCCCGCAGCGCCTTCTTGCGCTTGAGCAGGAAGTTGCGGGCGAACCCGTCCTTCACCTTCACCACTTCGCCCATCTGGCCGAGCTTGGCGACGCGCTCCAAAAGAATGACTTCCATTTTCGTTTCTCCTCTTGATCTTCGAACGTTTCAGAATGTGATTGCGGTCACGACGGGACCGCGGGGTTTTGGCGCTGCGTGAAGCGTTGCCGGAATCCAAATACAGCGTCGGCGAGCCCGACGATGGTCATGAGTACGATCGGCCAGCCGAACACCACGACGGTGAGGTAGGCGAACAAAAGCCACAGTCCGCGGCTCTTCAGCGCGAGCGTGACGGTGTGAAGCGTGGCAAAGCCCATCATTGCGTAGGCAGTCATCATCGCCGCGCTGATGACTTGCGCGGCGAGCGCGAGCAGTCCGCCGGTGAAGCAAAACGCGATCGCAGCCGACAGCGCGGCCATCGTCATCGGCGGCAGCGCGATGGTTTTGAGATCCGGCCATGGCCTGCGCAGGCGCCCGGACATGTTGACGATCTTCGCGGCCAGCCAGACGTTGAGGGTCAGCGCGACCATGGTGCCGAGCGCGCCCGCGGCTGGCGCGATCAGCGCCATCACCGCGCCGACCTCGGACGCACCGGCGCGAGCGCCGAACATGCGCGAGAGGCTGCGGCGCATCGCGGCGTTGATGGTCTCTGCGTCGGTGCCGAGCATCAGCAACGTGGTGAGCGTAATCGCGACGGCGAACGCGGCAATCCACAGCACGATGCGCCCCGTCGGATACCATTCGATCGCGCCTGCATCGCCGTTGGTCGGCGCAGCCGGCGTTTCGACAGGACGTCCGAGCAGAATCAGATGGCCGAGCCAGAGGGCAGGGACTGCCGCCCACATGGCGAAGGCGAGCATGTAGGCCCAGCCGATCAGGATGCCGAGTGCGAGCGCGGCGACGATGCCGCCGATCGCAGCGATGATCGGGCCCCAGCCGAGTGCCGCCACGAGCAGCGGCAGCGGCGCGAGATACATGAGGATGATGGCGATCGCCGTCCCGGAAATGATGGACGCGAACATCAGCGCCGACGCGGCGCCGGCAGCAATCGCAATGAGAATGCCTGTTATCATCAGCTGTCCCGCCCCCTTCGAGCGGTTAGAGGCATTCGCCCCAACCATCCACCGCGGCATGACCCGGGTGTTTCGATTTTCAACCTGTCAACCGGACGCGGGCGAACCCGCGTCCGTAGACGTTTTAGCGGATCACGTACGGAAGCAGACCGAGAAAGCGCGCGCGCTTGATCGCGGTCGCCAGCTCACGCTGCTTCTTCGCCGACACGGCAGTGATCCGGCTCGGCACGATCTTGCCGCGCTCGGACACGTAACGCATCAGCAGCTTGGAATCCTTGTAGTCGATCTTCGGCGCGTTATCGCCCGTGAACGGGCAGCTCTTGCGGCGGCGAAAGAACGGACGGCGAGCACCTGCTTCAGCCATTGTGATTACTCCTCAGTCGCTGCTTCAGGGGCCTCTTCGCGCGGACGGCGCGGGCCACGATCACCACGGAAGCCACCGCCTTCACGGTCGCCACGGAAGCCGCCGCCATCGCGGTCACGGCCACCAAAGCCGCCGCCACGATCGTCGCG
The DNA here is from genome assembly GCA_040376815.1 of Bradyrhizobiaceae bacterium. Lineage (GTDB taxonomy): Bacteria > Pseudomonadota > Alphaproteobacteria > Rhizobiales > Xanthobacteraceae > SG-bin9. The sequence continues at coordinate 8,145 of JBEIPX010000035.1, read as the reverse complement.
CTCGCGATCGCGATCCGCTTTGCGCATCATCGCCGACGGACCTTCCTCGAGCTCGTCGACGCGAACGGTGAGGTAGCGGATGACGTCTTCGTGGATGCGCTCCTGGCGCTCGATCTCGGCAACGATCGCTGCCGGGCCGTCGATGTTCAAGAACACGAAGTGCGCCTTGCGGTTCTTGTTCATGCGGTAGGTGAGGGAGCGAACGCCCCACTGCTCGGTCTTGGCGACCTTGCCGCCGAGCTGCTCGACAACACCGGTGATCTGGGTTGTCAGTTCTTCCACCTGCTGGGTGCTCGCGTCCTGACGTGCGAGAAACACATGCTCATAAAGAGGCATGAAGCGTCCTTTCCTGTTGGCGCGGTTCCTGGCGGCAAGCCCTTCGAGACCTTCGGAAAGGACTCGATAAACGCTCAGAAGGCGGAAGCACGGGACGACGGGCCGACAGGCCCTGCCACATCAATATCGCCTGACAGGTGAGATTGCTGAGACCGTCCGTTCAGCTCCCGGCCGGGATCCACGGATGCGCGCGTTATAGGGGTTTTGTGCTGGATGGCAAGCACACAGGCGGCAATCGGGTGCGATTGTACTTCGGCAAGGCTCTTCACCGATCGGCACCTTTTTCTTGTACAACATACAAATAGCTCTTGATCGATTTGTTTGTATTGCATACAAATAAGTATCGAAGGAGCCTGACATGACATCCGGGCCACGGCAGATCGATCTTGAGCCGCCAGAGCAGAGCCCCCGGCACGCCGTGCGTGCGACCCGCACGGCTGGGCGGCAGATGCGCTCAAAGCTGTTGGACGCCGCCAGCCGGCGCTTCAAGGAGCAGGGACTGGCCGGCGCATCGATCGCCGATATCGCGGCCGCTGCCGACGCGTTCCCGAGCCAGATCACCTACTATTTCCGCACGAAGGAAGCACTGTTCGTCGAAGCAGCGTGCCGCGACGTCCTCTATCTCGCGCAGGCGGCGGAAGTGGCAGGCGCCAAGACCCATACGCCGCAGGATTACACCCGCGCGCTGGCCGAAACCGTCACAGCCGCCGACTCGGTCGCGTTCTTCGCCGAGGCGCTGACCCTGACCCGGCGGCGGCCCGATCTCGCGCCGCTGGTCGAACGCACCATTGCCCGGCTGCATGCCGAGGGCACGCGCGCGTACGAAGAGCAGATGCAGAGGCATGGCTGGCGATCCCTGCGCGATCCGGAAACGACGTCGCGGCGCTTTTGGGCGATCGCGATCGGCGTGATGGTCGAGGGCTATGCCATGGGCCGCGCGACCGACGAGCTCAGCGCCGAGGTGCTGCGGCTGATCGGCGAACAGGCCGACGCGAAACGGTTGCGCGTCGTCAGCAACGAAGAAGATCAAAACGGGGGGTGTGGATCATGACGGCGCTTCGCATGCGTGCGCGCGATTTTCTCAGCGAGGATCAACTTGCTTCGGTCCGCGAACGCTCGACGTGGAAGGGCGCTGCGATGATCGTTCATGCATGGGCGCTGATCTTCGGTTCGATCGCACTCGTCGCGTGGTGGCCCAATCCGCTGACGTTCCTGCTTGCGGTCGGCATCATCGGCTCGCGCCAGCTCGGGCTTGCGATCCTCATGCATGACGGCGCGCACGGCTGCCTCTCGCCGGACGAGAAAACCAATCTGACGCTGAGCCAATGGTTCTGCGCCTATCCGATGTTCTTCGAAACGCGCGCCTATCGCCGCTACCACTTGCAACATCACGCGCACACGCAGCAGGAAGACGATCCTGACCTGATCCTGTCGGCGCCGTTCCCGGTCACGAAGCTGAGCTATCGGCGCAAGTTCCTGCGCGATATCACGGGACAAACCGGCTACCAGCAACGCAAGGCGCAGTTGCTTAACGGGCTTGGTCCGTCGGACTGGCCGCTGAAGCAACGTGCGGCGCATTTCTGGGAGAATCTCGGGCCGCAGTTCGTGGCGAACGCCATCCTGTTCGCGGCGCTGGCGGCGGCCGGTGTGTGGTGGGCCTATCCGCTGCTGTGGCTCCTGCCGATGCTGACCTGGCTGATGGTCATCACCCGCATCCGCAACATCGCCGAACATGCGGTGGTGCCGGATTCGACCGATCCGCTGCGCAACACCCGCACCACGCGCGCAAACTTTCTCGAGCGGCTGTTCATCGCGCCGTACTACGTGAACTACCATCTCGAACACCATCTGCTGTTCTACATTCCCTGCTACAACCTTCCGCGCGTGCATCGGATTCTCTCGCAAAGCCCGCAGGCTGGCCGCATGGAGGTGCAGCCGAGCTATTGGGCCGTGCTGCGGCTCGCGACCACGAAGCCCGACCACGACGACAAACCGGGTGAACTGGTCAGCCTGGCGCGGCGCGCGCAGGCCGGTGTTGCGGGCGAGCCCGCCAACGGCGGATTCTAGCTCGCCAGCGGTGCTATTACGCGGCACCGCTTGACAGGGGAGCCCCCCTCAGTGTCATACGCCCACGTGTTTGAGCATGATCTTGCCGGAGAACCGGCGTCCATCCCGGATCATGCTTTGAGGGTGGGCGATGACAGCAGCATTCACATTTCCGGGGCAGGGCTCGCAGGCCGTCGGCATGGGCAAGGCGCTTGCCGATGCGTTTCCAGCCGCGCGTGCGGTATTCGATGAAGTCGATGCGGCGCTGGGTGAGAAGCTGACGGCGATCATCTGGGATGGTCCCGCCGAGACGCTGCAACTCACCGAGAATGCACAGCCCGCGCTGATGGCGATGTCGATCGCGACGCTACGCGTGCTGGAATCCGAAGCCGGCGTTTCGCTCGCGCGCGACGCGAAGTATGTCGCCGGTCACTCGCTCGGCGAATATTCGGCGCTTGCGGCGGCCGGCGCGTTCTCGATCAGCGACACCGCAAAGCTGTTGCGCACGCGCGGCCTTGCGATGCAGAAGGCCGTGCCGGTGGGAGCGGGCGCGATGGCTGCTCTACTCGGTATGGACTATGACGCGGCCGTTGCGGTTGCCGAAGAAGCTGCGCAGGGCGAAGTTTGCCAGGCGGCAAATGACAACGGCGGCGGACAGGTTGTCGTCTCGGGTAGCAAGGCGGCAGTCGAACGCGCGGTCGAAATCGCCAAAGGCAAGGGTGCCAAGCGCGCGATGCTGTTGCAGGTGTCGGCACCCTTCCATTGCCGTTTGATGCAGCCGGCGGCGGACGCGATGGCGCAGGCGCTGGCGAACGTGAAAATCACCGCGCCGGTCGTGCCGCTGGTGTCGAACGTTCTCGCATCGGCGATCAGCGATCCCGATGACATCCGCAAGCGCCTCGTCGAGCAGGTCACCGGCACCGTGCGCTGGCGCGAGTCGGTCGCATACATGGCGCAGAACGGCGTCACCCATTTCCTCGAAATCGGCGCGGGCAAGGTGCTGAGCGGTCTCGTCAAGCGCATCGCCGATGGCGCGGTCGGCGTCGCCGTCAGCGGTCCAGCCGACATCGATGGCGCGAAGGCCGCGCTCGCCGCATCGCGCGGCTAACAACAATCCTGAGCGACAGGAGAGCTTCATGTTCGATTTGACTGGCAAGACGGCGCTTGTCACCGGTGCAACCGGCGGCATCGGCGGCGCGATCGCGAAGGCGCTGCACAAGCAGGGCGCAACGGTGTCCATCTCCGGAACGCGGCGCGAGGTGCTGGACAAACTCGCCGCCGAACTCGGCGATCGCGTGCATGTGCTGCCGTGCAATCTCTCCGACATCGCCGAAGTCGAGGCGCTGGTGCCGTCCGCCGAGAAGGCGATGGGACAACTCGATATTCTCGTCGCCAACGCCGGCGTCACCAGGGACAACCTGTTCGTCCAGCTCTCTGACGAGGCATGGGACGATGTGATCCGGATCAACATGAGCGCGACGTTCCGCCTTTCGCGTGCCGCGACGAAGCTGATGATGCGCAAGCGCTTCGGCCGCATCATCGCCATCACCTCGGTGGTTGGCGTGACCGGCAACGCCGGGCAGGTCAACTACGCGTCGTCGAAGGCGGGCATCATCGGCATGATGAAGTCGATCGCGCAGGAGTATGCGCGGCGCAATGTCACTGCCAACTGCATCGCGCCCGGCTTCATCGCGACGCCGATGACGGATGTGCTGAACGAGAAGCAGCGCGAGGCGGTTCTGGCGAAGGTTCCAGCCGGACGCCTCGGCACGCCGGACGATATCGGCGCGGCCGCAGTCTATCTTGCTTCCAATGAGGCCGCGTACGTCACCGGACAAACGCTGCATGTCAACGGCGGAATGGCGATGATTTGACCGCCATAGGTGGATTTCATAAGGCTTGCCAAGCGTTTCCGGCGTGTGGTCAACCCCCCAGAAGTATGATAACCGAACGGCTTCCGGATGGGCAGAATTGGGATTGCAGGATTTTCAAACCCTGTATATTGCCCTAGCGAAACCAGACGCCGTCGGCCCCGGCTACCGTCCCGGACGGAAGCTTCGGTGGTCCTGTGCGGCGGACGGCGGGATGGATGGACGAACTCACCAAGATGTCTCGTATCGTTTTACGGTCGAGTCCAATGGAACAAGCACGAGGTTGAAACGATGAGCGAGATTGGCGAGCGGGTAAAGAAGATCGTGGTCGAGCACCTTGGTGTCGAACCCGAGAAGGTGGTCGAAGGCGCGAGCTTCATCGACGATCTCGGCGCGGACAGCCTCGACACGGTCGAGCTCGTCATGGCGTTCGAAGAAGAGTTCGGTTGTGAAATTCCGGACGACGCTGCGGAAACAATTCTGACCGTCGGCGACGCCACCAAATTCCTTGAAAAGAACGCCAAGAGCTGAGCGCTCGCATGCGTTGAACAGCAGCCGGATGGATCGCCCGAGAGCGATCCCCGGCTTTTGTTGTTCATGGTGCTTGTTCCTGGCGGCTGAGCCGGAGAGAGACGAATGAGACGGGTTGTCGTCACGGGGCTGGGCATGGTGTCGCCGCTCGGCTGTGGCGTCGAGACGACCTGGAAGCGCATTCTTAACGGCGAAAGCGGAGCCAGGCGCATCGAGGCGTTCGATGTCTCCGATCTTCCGAGCAAGATCGCCTGCACAATTCCGCGCGGCGATGGTTCGAACAATACGTTCAATCCCGATCAGTGGATGGAGCCGAAGGATCAGCGCAAGGTCGACGATTTCGTCGTCTTCGCAATGTGCGCGGCCCGTCAGGCGCTCGACGACGCCAACTGGCATCCCTCGACCGAAGAAGAAAAGTGCGCCACCGGCACCATGATTGGCTCCGGCATCGGCGGTATTGATGGCATTGCCGATGCGGCGGTGCTGTTGAAGGAGCGGGGACCGCGCAAGGTCTCGCCGTTCTTCATTCCCGGACGTCTCATCAATCTCGCGTCGGGCTACGTATCGATCGAGCACGGCCTCAAGGGACCGAACCATGCGGTGGTGACCGCGTGTTCGACCGGCGCGCATGCGATCGGCGATGCGGCGCGGATCATCGCGCTCGGCGACGCCGACGTGATGGTTGCCGGTGGAACCGAATCGCCGGTCAACCGCATGGCCTTCGCCGGCTTCTGTGCGCTGCGCGCGTTGTCGACCTCCTTCAACGAAACACCTGAGAAAGCGTCGCGTCCTTACGACCGCGACCGCGACGGTTTTGTGATGGGCGAGGGCGCGGCAGTGGTCGTGCTCGAGGAGTACGAGCATGCGAAGAAGCGTGGCGCGAAAATGTACGCCGAAGTGATCGGCTACGGCATGTCGGGCGATGCGTTCCACATCACCGCGCCGTCCGAGGATGGCGATGGCGCGTTCCGCTGCATGAGCGCCGCGATGAAGCGTGCCGGCATTTCCGCTTCCGATATCGACTATATCAACTCCCACGGCACTTCGACGCCACTGGGCGACGAGATCGAGCTGGGTGCAGCGCAGCGGCTTCTCGGCAACGCCGCCTCGAAGGTCTCGATGTCGTCGACCAAGTCGTCGGTCGGCCATCTGCTGGGCGCGGCCGGGGCGATCGAGGCGATCTTCTGCACGCTGGCGATCCGGGACAATGTGGCGCCGCCGACCATCAATCTCGACAATCCCTCGGTCGAAACCGCGATCGACCTCGTGCCGCACAAGGCCCGTCAGCGCGAGGTGAATGTGGCGCTCTCGAATTCATTTGGATTCGGCGGTACAAACGCCTCGCTGATTCTGCGGCGCGTCGCTAACTAAAGACAACTCCACCGTTTTGCCGTATTCAGCGATATTGGTCATGACGGGCGAAATTTCCACCGCGGGCGGCAAGGGACGGCTCCCCGCGACGATCGGATCGACAAGGTCAGGTTTGTATCGATGAGTGAACGGCCGCCCATTTCGCCGCGGAGCCCGCGTGCTGCGCTGGAGCCCGAGCAGGTGCCTCAGCCGCGCCGGTCCGAGCGCGTGCGCAATCCGTTCATCATCGTCGGCAATGCCATCTTCACGCTCATCATTCTTCTCATGCTCGGGGGCGGCGCGGCGTACATCTACGGCCGGCAGATGCTGGAGGAGCCAGGACCGCTGCAGGCCGACAAGATCGTCAACATTCCCGCCAAGCTCGGCACCATGGATATCGCCGATATCTTGATCCGCGAGGGCGTGATCGACACCAGCCGCTGGGGTTTCCTCGGCGGCGTCACCGCGCTGAAGGCGCGTTCCGAGCTGAAGTCCGGCGAATACCTGTTCCAGAAGAAGGCCAGCCTGCGCGACGTCGTCGACGTCATCGTCGAGGGCAAGGTGGTGCAGCACAATCTCACCGTCCCCGAGGGGCTGACCTCCGAACAGATCGTGGCGCGACTGCTCGAGAACGACATCCTCTCCGGCAGCATCAAGGAGGTGCCGCGTGAAGGCACGCTGCTGCCCGAAACCTACAAGTTCACCCGCGGCACCACGCGCGAGCAGATGATCCAGCGCATGCAACAGGCGCAGAAGCGCGTACTCGCCGAGATATGGGAGCGCCGCAATCCTGATATTCTGGTCAGATCGCCGGAGCAGCTGATCACGCTGGCTTCGATCGTCGAGAAGGAAACCGGCCGTGCGGACGAGCGCAGCCGCGTCGCCGCGGTGTTCAGCAATCGCCTGCGCCAGAAGATGAAGCTGCAGTCCGACCCGACCATCATCTATGGCCTCGTCGGCGGGAAGGGCACGCTCGGCCGTCCGATCAAACGCAGCGAGATCACGCAGCCATCGCCATACAACACCTACGTCGTGGACGGCCTGCCGCCGGGCCCCATCGCCAATCCGGGCCGCGCGTCGCTGGAGGCCACTGCCAATCCGGCCCGCACGCGCGACCTGTTCTTTGTCGCCGACGGAACCGGCGGTCACGCCTTTACTGAGACCTACGACGCGCATCAGAAGAACGTCGCCAAGCTTCGCCAGCTTGAGCGGCAGCAGAACGATACGGCGGAGCCTGCCGACGAGCCGGCTCCGGCAGCTTCCGCACCGGCAGCTTTTGCCCCGGCCGATCCGACGGCCTCGACGCCGCCGCGAGCAGGCGCGCCTGCAGCACCGCCCGCTGCACAGAAGAAGCAGCAGCGCGCTCCGACGGCGCAGAGGCCCGTATCGGGCAATTCAGCCACGCAGTGATCGTCTTGACGGCGGTCCTGACCTGTTGATCGTGCGACGCAACGTGCGATAACTCCACCGTTTCATCGTGGCGGCTCGCGAGTCGCCGCAGAGATCGTCCTGACGTTTTGATTGGAGCATCGCGCCGATGGCGCTGTCGAGCATGACCGGCTTCGCCAGAAGCCACGGCACCAGCGGGCCTTATGCCTTCGAATGGGAGCTGAAATCCGTCAACGCGAAGGGCTTCGACTTCCGCATGCGGTTGCCCTCGGGATGGGATGACATCGAACCGCTGGCGCGCAAAAGCGCGACCGAGCGGCTCTCGCGCGGCACGGTCTACGCCAATCTCACCGTGAAGCGTGCCGATGCGGCCGGTGCGGTTCGCATTAACGAGGACGTGCTGGCAACCGTCGTGAAGCTCTCGGCCGACATCGCGGCCCGCACCGGTGCAACGCCGCCGAGTGTCGACGGGCTTCTCGGCATCAAGGGCGTGATCGAAGTCGCTGAGCCGGTGACCGACGAGGCCGAAGAACAGGCTGCGCGGCAAGCCGTTATCGCCAGCTTCGAGCAGGCGCTGGCCGCGCTGTCCGATATGCGCAAGCGGGAGGGCACGACGCTCGGC
>JBEIPX010000001.1:0-28002 GCA_040376815.1 Bradyrhizobiaceae bacterium | reverse complement strand
ACCCCGTCGCAGGTGATCGATCCGCGCGCCGCCAGCATGATGACCGCGATGATGCAGGAGACGCTGCTCACCGGGACCGCGCGCAAGGCGGAGATTCCCGGCTGGATGGCCGCGGGCAAGACCGGCACCAGCCAGGACTTCCGCGACGCCTGGTTCATCGGTTACACCGCGAACCTCGTCACTGGCGTGTGGCTCGGCAACGACGACAACTCGCCGACCAAGAAAGCGACCGGCGGCGGATTGCCGGTGGACGTGTGGACTCGCTTCATGCGCACGGCGCATCAGGGCGTGCCGGTGGCGGCGCTGCAGACCTCGCGCGGCGGATTGTTCTCGAACCTGATGCCGCAGTTCGGCGATCAGCAGCCGCAGAGCCACCCGCAAGCGACGCAGCCGCGCGGCAATTTCCAGCCGCCGCCGATGCAGGACGCGAATCCGATGGACGCGAACACCGGCAATCGCGGATATCCCGCCTCGCGCCCGGCGCCGGTGAACGCGAACGCACGTCCGGAAGCCGCCGCCGGCCTTGATGGCTGGTTGGTGGATCGGCTGTTCGGACGGCGGTGAAACATTTGCCCCGGACTTGATCCGGGGCCGTTACAGCATCGGTGTCCCCGACGGTTCGGGCTCTGCGACGCAGCGTTATGCGCATGATCTGATCCGAAAACCGCTTCGCACTTTTCGGGATCATGCGGACACGCTGCATCGCGTCCGGGACAAGAGCGGCTACTCCCAGATCCCGTAACGGTGCAGGTCGTTGCCCTGCGTATCGAGCCACCTCTTGGCGCGCTCGGTGTGCGGGCAGATGCGGCCGACCGTGCGCCAGAACTTCGCCGAGTGGTTCATCTCGACCAGATGCGACACTTCATGTGCGGCGAGATAGTCGAGTACGTAAGGCGGCGCGAGGATCAGCCGCCATGAGTATGAAAGTGCACCCGCCGAGGTGCATGACCCCCAGCGGCTCGACTGATCGCGGATCGAGATGCGCTTGACCTTGACGCCGAGCCGGTCGGCGTATTCGTGCGAAGCCTTCGCGAGATCCTTGCGCGCTTCGCGCTTGAGGAAATCGTGCACGCGGCGATCGATGTGGTCCTCGCCGCCGGCAACGCACAGAATCTTCTCGCCGCTCTCGCGTGTCTCGGTCCACGCCACGCCGCGTTCGCCGGCGCGATGCACGATCTTATGCGGAACCCCGCGCAGCGGGACGATCGTGCCGTGCGCGAAGGGCGCCGCCTTCGGCAACCGGCCGAGCCTTGCCGCGATCCAGGCGCCGTGCCGGTTCGCGAAATCCTTCGCTTCGGCGATCGTGCCGCGCGGCGGCATGGTGAGAATCGCTTCGCGATCCATCGGATGGATCCGCAGGGTGTACCGGCGCGCGCGGCGATGCCTGCGCAAGCGCACAGCGAACATCAGCGAGCCGCAGTGGACCGCGATGGTCTTGGGTTCGGTGGGGCGGCGATAAAGGAGAGCGCGAAAGGCCATCTCGGCGGACCTGACAGTCAGAAAACTGCCCGGAGTCTGCCATAACCGCTCCCAGTGGGATCGCTCGGCGCAGAAACAAATCATTTGCCCATGATATAGCAGGAACTTAACGGCTCCCTACCAGATCAGGGAGGCGAAGCTGGACTCAGAACTCACTTTTCAGGTCCGGAACGGGCCGGTTTTTGTGAATTCAGATTCACTCATCCGCCATGATCGTTAAACGCAGAAAGCTAAATCAAAACAACGCTTTATGCCTGATTCTGGAATCGCATCCTGCTCGCATGAAAAACCCCGGCAAAACCGGGGTTTTTGAGAGAAAGGTCCGTTCCGGCCGCTTATTCGGCGGCGTTGGCCAGCCGCCCGGCTCCGTGCTGGGCCGACAGCATGAAGTCGGCGATGCGCGGCATGATTTCCGAACGGAACCGCGAACCGTTGAACACGCCGTAATGGCCGACGCCCTTCTGCATGTAGTGGACGCGGCGATCGCGCGGGATCGACGTGCAGAGGTCGTGTGTCGCTTCGGTCTGGCCGATGCCGGAGATATCGTCGTTCTCGCCCTCGACCGTCATCAGCGCGACGCGCGTGATCTTCGACGGATCGACCGGCTTGCCGCGATGGGTCATCGTGCCCTTCGGCAGCGCGTGCTTGACGAAGACGAGGTCGACGGTCTGGAGATAATACTCGGCCGGCAAATCCATCACCGCGAGGTACTCGTCATAGAATTCGCGATGCTTGTCGACGAGATCGCCGTCGCCCTTCACGAGGTTCGCGAACAGGTTCTTGTGCGCGTCCATGTGACGGTCGAGGTTCATGGTGATGAACCCGTTGAGCTGGAGAAAGCCCGGATAGACGTCGCGCATGAAGCCCGGATGCGGGAACGGCACCTTGGTGATGACGTTGTTGCGGAACCAGTTGATGCCGCGCTCTTCGGCAAGATTGTTGACCGCGGTCGGATTGCGGCGCGTGTCGATCGGGCCGCCCATCAAGGTCATCGACTGCGGATAGTTCGGGTCCTTCGCCGCTTCCATCACCGATGCCGCCGTCAGAACCGGCACGGAGGGCTGGCAAACGGCCACAAGATGCACGTTGCCGCCGAGCGCGTGCATCATCTCGATCAGGTAATCGACGTAATCCTCGAGGTCGAAACGGCCGGCCGACGTCGGCACCATGCGCGCATCGGCCCAGTCGGTGATGTAGACGTCATGCGCCGGCAGGAAGGCTTCGACCGTGCCGCGCAGCAGCGTGGCGTAGTGGCCGGACATCGGCGCGACGATCAGCACGCGCGGATGCGGCGCGCGCAGCGGCCGCGCGATCTTGCGATTGAAGTGCAGCAGCTTGCAGAATGGCTTCTCCCACACGGTCTCGATCTCGACCGGCACGCGCATGCCGTTCACTTCGGTGTGGTGAATGCGCCATTCGGGTTTGCCGTAGCGGCGGGTGGTGCGCTCGAACAATTCGCACGACGCAGCGACAGCCTTGCCGAACGGCGTGTGCGACCACGGATTGAGCGGATTCTGATAGAGCAGCTTGGTGGCGTCGAAGACCGCGCGCGCCGGATTGAGCGACGCCTGTCCCATTTCGTACATCCAGTACATGGGCGTGGTGAGCGCCGGACTGCCTTCGCGCGGCAGTACCGCCGGTCCTCCACCGAATTCCCCGATTGGCATCCTGAATCCTCAGCAGTGTTTCGCAACGCAATATACTGGATGTTGCGTAACAAAACGTCAATCCAACCAATAGGCTGTGGGCAGGGTTATCAAAGTGAGGCGGACCGCCTGTTGGAACCCGGCGGCGCTATTCGCCCGTTTGCAGCAGCGAGCCATTTCGCCGTGCACCATTGAGAAGCATCATGAAAATCGCGAAAGAACCCGCCAGAAGCAGCCCGTTCATCAGCAAGGCCTGAATCATCAGGTCGGCCCGAAACACATGGTCGGCCAGCAGCGAGCGCATACCTTCAAAAACGTAGGTCGGCGGCAGCGCCCAGGCGATGGTCTGGAGCCAGCCCGGCAGCACCGACACCGGGTAGTACACGCACACCAGTGGCAGCATCAGGAACATCAGAGTCCAGGCCAGCGTCTCGGCGCCGAGCCCGTTCCGCAGCACGATGCCTGAGACGATGATCCCCATCGCCCAACTCGTGAAGATGAGATTGCAGAAGAAGGCCACCAGCGGCAGCCCGAGGCCGTAGATGTTGAAGCCGAAGAAGGCGATGGCGAGGAACGTCATCGGCACGACGCCGATCACGAGACGGATCACGCCCATCGCCATCAGCGCGATCAGGAACTCGATCGGCTTCAGCGGGCTCATGAACAGATTGCCGATGTTGCGCGCCCACATTTCTTCAAGAAACGAGATCGAGAAGCCGAGCTGGCCGCGGAACAGGATATCCCAGAGGATCACCGCGCCCAGCAGTGCGCCGCCGGTGCGCGCGAGCGGCCCGGAGTTCTCCGTGATGTACGCTTGCAGGAATCCCCACGTGATCAGCTGCAAGGTCGGCCAATAGATCAGTTCGAGCAGCCGCGGCCACGACGACACCAGCAGGTAGCTGTAGCGCAGGATCATCGCGTAGATGCGGCGGACGGAAATGCCGGTCATGCGCCACCCACCTCGTGGTCCAATTCCAACATTCGCACCGCGTTTCGGCGAGATCCGTTTGCGAATGTTGGAATTAAAGGGCCACGAGCAAATTTTAGGCTGCAAGTGGAGCTTTGAACATGACATTCGCCTGTCAGCGCGCTCGGCAAAGTGGGGGCGAATGTCATGTTCGCTCCACTTGCACACGTCCGCGCGCGACATCGAGGAACACCTCTTCCAGCGTCGCGCGATTGTAGCGGGCGAGAATTCCTTCCGTCGAATCGTCATCCTCAATCTTGCCGCGCTTCATGATGATGACGCGGTCGCATAGCCGCTCGACCTCCTGCATGTTGTGCGAGGCGAGCAGGATCGTCGCACCGCGTTCCTTGCGATAGCTGTCGAGATGCGTCCTGATCCAGTCGGCGGTATCGGGATCGAGCGACGCGGTCGGCTCGTCCAGCAGCAGCAGCTCCGGCGAATTGATCAGCGCCTTGGCGAGTGCCACGCGCGTCTTCTGCCCGGCGGAGAGCTTGCCGGTGTGCCGGTCGATGAAATCGTTGAGATCGAGATCGGACGCGAGCTGCTCGATCCGCTCCTTCAGGTTCTTTACCGCATAGAGCCGGCCGAACACGTCTAGATTCTGCCGCACTGTCAGCCGCATCGGCATGTCGACATACGGGCTTTCGAAGTTCATCCGGCCGAGCACTTTCGCGCTCTGGTCCGGCATCGGATGACCGAGGACCTCGACCGTGCCGGAGGTCGGCAGCACCAGCCCCATGATCATGGCGATGGTCGTGGTTTTGCCGGCGCCGTTGCCGCCGAGAAGCCCCGTGATGCTGCCTTGCGCAATGCGGAACGAGACGTCGTCGACCGCGCGGACGGTCTTGTAGATCTTCATCAGCCGCTCGACAGCGATCGCCGCGCCGCCGGAGGGCGGCACGGACGATGGCGAGCTTGCGGCAATCGCGGGCGCATCGTTCATCGTCCCGTCATTGCGGTAAATAGCCGCGAATCGCAAGCGCTCCACGATCAAAGCAATTTGACGCACCGGTGTGTGGCGCGGACGCAAGGCGAGTACGTTGCACCGCATGAGCGATATCGCCGTCTCCGATTTCCGTAATCCGCGCCGCTATGTGCGGCTCGATACGATCCTGCGGCTGCGCTGGCTCGCAGCGCTCGGCCAGCTCGCCGCGATCTTCGTCGTGGTGCAGGGACTCGACTTCGACATGCCGGTGCTGGCGTGCATGGTGGTGATCGGCCTGTCCGCGCTGGTCAACATCGCATTGCAGATCCGCTTCAGCCCGGTGCACCGGCTGGAACCGCTCTACGCGGCGATCCTGCTGGCCTTCAATATCGCGGAGCTTGCGATTCTACTCTTCCTCACCGGCGGACTACAGAATCCGTTCTCGTTCCTGTTCCTTGCACCGGTTCTGATCTCGGCTACCGCACTGCCGATCAGCTACACGATCGTGCTCGGTGCGTTCGCGACCGCATGCGCCACGGCGCTCGGCTTCATTCACCTGCCGCTGCCATGGGCCGGCGAGGATCAGCTGGCGCTGCCGCCGATCTACATGCTCGGCGTCTGGCTCTCGATCGTGCTCGCGATCGCCGTCACCAGTCTCTACGCGTTCCAGGTCGCGGAGGAATCGCGCAAGCTGTCGGACGCGCTGGCGGCAACCGAACTGGTGCTGACCCGCGAACAGCACCTGACTCAGCTCGACGGCCTCGCCGCCGCCGCCGCACATGAACTCGGTACGCCGCTCTCGACCATCTTCCTGATCTCGCGCGAACTGGACAAGAACGCGACCGAGGCCGGTCACAGCAACCCCGACTTCAAGACGCTGCGCGAGCAGGCCGAGCGCTGCCGCGAGATTCTCGGCAAGATCGCGCAACTTTCGTCGAGCGGCGCGCCGTTCGACAACATGAAGCTATCGACATTGATCGAGGAGGCCGTCGCGCCGCATCGCGACTTCGGCATCGCCATTCGCGTCCGCATCGCGGTCGCCGGATCACCCGAACCGGTCGGCCTGCGCAATCCTGCCATCCTCTACGGCCTCGGCAACATTCTGGAAAACGCGGTCGACTTCGCTCGCGAAAGCGTCGAGGTCAGTGCGTGGTGGAACGCCGACGTCGTCGAGATCGACATCTCCGACGACGGCCCCGGAATTCCGCCGGACATCATCAAGCGCATCGGCCAGCAGCCCTACCTCTCACGCCGCAAGAGCAGCGACGACGAACGCGGTGGGCTCGGACTTGGCGTGTTCATCGCCCGCACACTGCTGGAGCGCTCCGGCGCGCGCGTCCGCTTCTCCAATCGTGTCTTCCCCGATCACGGCGCGGTCGTTCATATTGCGTGGCCACGTGAAGCGTTTGAAACCGCGACGATTTCACCGGAGATGATACTTTAAGCATCAATTGGAACCCGCTTTCTGCGATGCTCTGCCACATGCGGCGGATCTCGCGCCCTGCGTTAACCTCCCTTATGCCCTTGGCAGGGGTGGATTCCGTCGCCATATCTGCTTGAATATCATCAGCTAAGAGGAAGAACCGCACCCGTGACCGCCATCGCTGAGCTCGCCAACGAAGCCGACCGTTCGCTTCTGATCGTGGAAGACGACAAGCCGTTTCTCGAGCGCCTCGCGCGCGCGATGGAAACGCGCGGCTTCACGGTCACCGCCTGCGATACGGTTGCCGACGGGCTCGCGCAGATCGGCCGCACGGCGCCGGCGTTCGCCGTGGTCGATCTGCGGCTCGGTGACGGCAATGGTCTCGACGTCGTGTCGGCGCTGAAGCGCAAGCGGCCGGACGCGCGTGCGATCGTACTGACCGGCTACGGCAACATCGCCACCGCAGTCACCGCGGTGAAGATGGGTGCGGTCGACTATCTGTCGAAGCCGGCCGATGCCGACGACGTGGTCGCGGCGCTGCTGTCGAGCGGCGGCGAGAAGTCGGAGCTGCCGGCCAATCCGATGTCGGCGGACCGCGTGCGCTGGGAGCACATCCAGCGCATTTACGAGATGTGCAATCGCAACGTCTCGGAAACGGCGCGCCGCCTCAACATGCACCGGCGCACCCTGCAACGGATCCTCGCCAAGCGCGCCCCGCGCTAAAAATCAAGAAGCCCCGCGTGCCCCTGCGGATCGGCGAGCCGGTTGAGCCGCCCCGCGGCCGCGAGCGCGAAGCGGACCATCATCACCTTGCGCGTCGCTGCCGGCAGGCGATGCTCCGGTGCGTCGCAGTGCAGGTGCGCGCCGTGTGCGTCGGCGACGATCAGTCCCGTATCCTGCGGAAAGATGTCGCACGGCAGCTGTTGCGGAAAGGCAAAGAACAGCCGGTCGCAATGGGCGCGGTAGTCCTGCCACTTCTGATCGGCGCGCAAATCTTCCAGCGATGACTTGATCTCGACGATCCAGACATCGCCGCGCGGATTGAGCGCGACGAGATCGGCGCGGCGGCCGGACGGCAGCGAGACTTCGCTCACGGTCGAAAAATCGAGCGAGCGCAGCAGCCGCGCCGTGCCGCGCGCAACCGCCAGCGCCGTCTCCGACTGACGCAGGTCACGTGGAGGTTCTTTAATCAACCGAATCGAACCCGGTTCGCTCATGCCGCCACTCTAAGAGGTGAGCCCGGTCGCCGGAAAGGTCTAAGGCCGCCCCCAGCTACCGGGCCGCAAATATGCCGGTTCCCTGCCATTTTTCCGGCGTGAGGGGGTCGTGAAGGCGGGGAACCATGGTTCCGGAGCATGATCCCCGAAAAGTGGGGCGCGGTTTTCGGACAAGGATCATGCTCTTGAAAATGAACGACGGGTCCGATCGCCGATCGGACCCTATGGAAATACTTTGGGAGAGGATTATGCCATCTCGCATCACATCGCGCGCCCTCGCGGCCGCGATTCTTTTTTTGCCGCTAACCGGCGCGCTGTCGCAAGCAGCCGCCAAGCCCGCGGTTGAAGTTGCTTTCGTTCTCGATACCACGGGCTCGATGAGCGGTTTGCTCGAAGGAGCCAAGCGCAAGATCTGGTCGATTGCGACCACGATCGTCGACACAAATCCTGACGCCGACATCCGCATGGGCCTCGTCGCCTATCGCGACATCGGCGACGACTACGTGACCAAGACATTCGATCTCACCACCGACATCCAGGACGTCTACGCCAACCTGCTCGAGATGAAGGCGCGCGGAGGCGGCGACTGGCCGGAGAGCGTCAACGAGGCGCTCGACGTCGCCGTCAACAAGCTGAAATGGACGCAAGGGGCCGAGACCCGGCGAATCGTCTTCCTGGTCGGCGATGCCCCGCCGCACATGAATTACGCGCAGGACACCAAGTATCCCGAGACGCTGAAAGTCGCGAAGCAGAAGGACATTCTCGTCAACGCGGTGCTGGCCGGCAGCGCACGTGACACTGAGCGCGTCTGGCGCGAGATCGCGCAAGGCGGCAACGGCCGCTTCATCCCGATCCCGCAGGATGGCGGCGAGATCGTCGTGATCGAGACGCCGTTCGATGATGAGATCATCATCCTGCAAAAGCAGATCAACGGCACGGTGATCCCTTACGGCCCGCGCGCGACGCAGAAGCGCGTCGAGGATCGCACGCGCCAGCTCGCGTCGGTGGCTGCCGCCGCCCCCTCCTCCGCCACCGAAATGGCGAGCTATCTCAACAAGCGCTCGGCCTCCTCGGGCGAAGCCGTGACCGGCGGCGGCGATCTCACGGCCGACGTTGCCACCGGCCGTCAGAAGATGGCATCACTCAAGGATGACGATCTGCCTGATGACTTGCGCAAGCTCTCAGCCGAGGAACGGCAGAAAACGGTCGAAAAGCAGGTCGCGAGCCGCAAGCTGCTCAACGAGAAACTCGCCGCGCTGGTCGCCAAGCGCGACAAGTATGTCGCCGAAGAGAAGGTGAAAGCTCAGGCAAAGTCGCCGGCCAAGCCCGTCTCGTCGTTCGATCGTGTGGTCGAGGAGACGCTGAAGGCGCAGATCAAGCGCTAACATGCAGCGCCGTCCATGCGCATGCAGGGACCGTGCTCGGTGACGACATGGAGTTGGCGGCGGGTTGTTCCTGCCGCCGGCTCTGCAACAGCCGGTATTTGCTGGCCGGGTCGCGTGTTTTCGCCGGCGAAACCCTCTTGGCGTTCCGCTGAAAATGGGCCATGTCACTGGCATGGCAAATGACACCGAGACTCCATCGAAGGCCGGCGCGATCATCATCCCGGTCACGGATTTTCAGCAGAATTGCTGCCTGCTGTGGTGCGAAACCACGCGCAAGGCAGTGGTGATCGATCCCGGCGGCGACGTCCCCCAGATCCTCAAAGGCATCGAGGAGATGAAGGTCACGGTCGAGCAGATCTGGATCACGCACGGGCACATCGACCATGTCGGCGGCGCGGCCGAGTTGCGCGACGCGCTGAAGGTGCCGATCGAAGGACCGCACCTCGCCGACAAGTATCTGCTCGACAACGTCGTCTCCAGCGGCGCCAGTTTCGGCCTCACCGGCGTGCGCAACTTCGCCCCCGACCGCTGGCTGAACGAGGGCGATCAGGTCAGGATCGGCGAACTCGCGTTCGACGTGCTCCACTGTCCCGGCCACTCGCCGGGCAGCGTGGTGTTCGTCAACAAGGACATGCAGTTCGCGATCGTCGGCGACGTTCTGTTCGCGGGCTCGGTCGGCCGCACTGACCTGCCCGGCGGCAACCATGCGACGCTGATCAAGTCGATCGCCGAAAAACTGCTGCCGCTCGGCGACGATGTCGGCTTCATCTGCGGTCACGGCCCCGGCTCGAGCATCGGCCAGGAGCGCATGACCAATCCGTTTCTTCAGGATGCCGGCGACGAGGCCTAGCCGATCGTACTGCATTCAACGGCATTGACGTTCCGGGCGGGAGCGTCTTGCATGCTTTCGGCTTCCTCGCTGAGGGCGACATGACGTCCATCGATCTTTTCTATTCGTATCGCAGTCCCTACAGCTACCTTGCCCTGCCGAAGACGCGCGCGTTGACGCAAAGTCATGACGTGAACGTCAACTTGCGCCCGGTCTATCCGATCGCCGTGCGGATTCCCGGCTTCTTCAAGAACGCCAACCCGCAGTTCGCACCGTACATCGTACGCGACAGCATGCGCGTCGCCGAACAAGCCGGCATCCCGTTTCGCTGGCCGCGTCCCGATCCGATCGTGCAGGACATGACGACGCTGGAAGTTGCCGCCGAGCAGCCGCGCATCCGCCGCATCACCCGGCTCTGCGCTTTAGCTCAGCTCGACGGCCGCGCTCTGGATTTCACGCTGGCCATGGCGCCCGTCCTCTGGGACGGCAGCGTTAACGGCTGGCACGAAGGCGATCATCTGGAGAAAGCCGCTGCCAGGGCCGGTTTCGATCTGCCGGCGATGGAGAGAGCGATCGCAACCGATCCCGATCGCTACGAGGCGGTGATCGCGGATAACGAGAAAGCGCATGCTGCGTCAGGCCACTGGGGTGTGCCGACCTTTTCCTTCGAGGGAGAACCGTTCTTCGGGCAAGACCGGATCGAACTCCTGATCTGGCGGCTGGAGCAGCGCGGCGTGCAGCGCCGCTAAACGTTCATCTCGGATCATTGCTTGAGTGTTGGCGAGGTCTGACGTTTACCGTTCGCAACCGGCCTCGAAAATCCAGGTCTGATCAGAGATTTCTGAACGTCTTCGATGGCACGCGTTTTGTCGTCAAACATGCCTTGGCGTTCGAACCGCCCGTCCGGGCTGATCAGAAGCAGCAGCGTCACGATCCATTCGACTTCATCGCCGCTCTCACTGAACGGCAGAGACAGGCGTTCGAAACTGACAACGCACCCCGCACGGTCGGTGGTTTTCGAAACAAGATAAACAGGACATCGCCGCGCAATGCATCGGTCGTAGCTTGTCAGCGCCCGCTTCCGCAGCGTTGGCGGAACGATCTGATCGATGTACTTCCCCGTTCCGTCGACACCGGATGTTTCTATCAGGCGCGATCCATAGTGCATCACGCGATACTTGCGGGTTGCCTCATTCTCGACTCGAACGATGATGAGCCGGCGCGGATCGACGAGCCGCGAGTCAGGCGAAAACCCGGCGAAGCGCGGGAGCTGACTTTCTCCGCTTCGCAGCCGGTCCCAGTAGAATGCAAGCCCCCTTTGATTCGGACACTTGATGACATCGACACTTCGCCAGCTGTAGGGCATGCACCGCGACACTCTCTTCGGAAGCGAACACTACCGCGACGACAACCGCAACGGCATTGCTCGTCTCCTGACGTTGATTGAATGATTGTTCTCATTTAACCGATGTGACCGTAACGAAGCCTTAGTCCCAAAACCGCATGGTTCACTCAGCCAGCGCAGCCGACCGGCAAAGCGCAAGCCAGCAGCCCAGATGCAGAACATCATTCCGATAGACCCCCTGCACCGGCACCCGTCGGTCCGGACCTCCGACCCGGAGGAATTCCATCATGTCCTGACGGACCTGTACGGGGCACGGCGGCTTGAAATCCCCAATCCTCGCGGATTGAGAACGCGCGGGAATTTCGTCAAGTTCGACGATGTTGCCATCGGCTTCAGCGCCTGCGGCGCGCGGGCCATCGTTTCATTCGAAGAGTGCGATTATGCCCGGATGCAAGTCCCGCTGGCGGGCCATGCAGCAACCATCAGCAACAACACCACGACGATCCTGCACGGCGGGAACGTCTGTGTGACATCACCGGGACAATCCGCGACGCTGGACTACGGCCATGGCTTCGAACATCTGGTGCTGCGGCTATCGACCGAATCCCTGACGCAGAAGTTGAGCGTCTTGCTCGATGCCCGCATCACACAGCCGCTCTCTTTTCATCCAACTGCATGCACCAGCGAGAGCGCGGATAGGGCGCTTCGCAACCTGCTCTCGTTCGTGATCCGGCAAATCGACGACAGCCCGGAGGGTATTCCGGCGGCAATCATGCAGGAATTGGAACAGGCAATGATCGTCGCATTCCTGTCCAGCCGGCAACACGGCTACAGCGAACGGCTGGCGAGCGGCGTGCGCGATGCCGCACCGTGGCAGGTGCGGCGGGCCGAGGCATATATCGAAGCCAATTGGGATCGCGCGATCACCGTCGAGAAGCTTGCCGAAGCAACCGGGGTCAGCATCCGGACCCTGTTTGCTACTTTCCAGAGGAGTCGCGGCTACTCGCCGATGCAATTCGCCAAGACAGTTCGCCTCAGCCGGGCGCGCGACATGCTGAAAGCCCCGAACGCGCACACCTCGGTTACCGGCGTGGCTCTGGCCTGCGGATTCGCCAACCAGGGACATTTTGCCCGCGACTTCCGCGACGCGTTCGGCGAGCGCCCCTCTCAAACCCTGGCACGGGCTAAAGGATCACCCGATCCCGGTGCATGACTAATTCATTCGTCATGGATGCGATGCAGTTCACCGACGACGACCGCCATTTCAGCAACCTGTTTGCGAACACCCCCAAGGCGCTTGATCTGCTCCGACAGTCCGGCAAGCCGTGCCTCGGCTTGGTTGAGCTCATGCAACACCGAACCGGAAGTCCGATCCGGCTGAAAGGCCCGCTGTCGGGCTGAACCATCCTTGGTCTGCAAAACGATAGCTCTGATCCGCTGGACGAGGCCCTCACGCTCTGTGGCGGCTGACTCACACGCGTCGTCAATCGTCTTCAGGATGCTTTCGAATCGTTCTTTATCCGTCTCGGTCTCGCGAACGGATGATCGCATCTGAAACTGACTTAGAACGTCAATGGACCTCTCGTCCCGCTCGCCAGCCGCGAGGACCGCCAATTGCCTGAGAACCGGCACGGCCTAGCTTCTTCCTGTCGCGACAAAGGTCACGCCTGCAACGGTACTCTTGGCCCAAACCAGTTTCGAACGGCGCCGGACTTTCGCGTCACCAGTCACGACCAGAAAGAATTCCTCGTTACGCATCCGCGTACCGATCGGCTGAAAGACTTTGATCCTGGCCCCACTGTCCGAAATATTCTCGATGCGGCAGCGCGTTTGCCAGGTCCCGTCGATTCCGATCAGTGCGGAGTTGAAATCCTGGTCCAGGACCACCCGCTTGGTTATTCTTTTGTTAACGCCCATTGAAGTCTCTCATAATGAACTGCATGGCCCGCAAGCCGGATTTCCAGCTTGCTCACGGACAAGGGTGCCTTTGGCAGCAGCAAACCTCTTATTCGCGCTTACGGTGATTGCCTGACATTCATAATCTAACGACCGACTCCTGAAGGCTCCGTTAGTCCGATAAACGCAAAAGCCGCTCATCGAGCGCGTGCGGCAGTCTCGAATGACGGAACACAGCAAAAAGCCCCCGGCCGAAACCGGGGGCTGCTCTTTGCAATATACGCAACGTGTTAGGTGATGAAATCGGCAATCAATTTGGAAATAAAACTCGGCACTCAAAAATCGCTGACTTGAAATCTTGTTCGAAGCCTCGCTCGAAACCTTGCTCGAAACCTTACTTGGCGAGCGCCAGTTGCATCGGCGCCTGAACCGAAACCATCGCTTCGACCGGCGAGCCGTTGAAGGTGAAGAGACCCGCATGCAGGCGGTTGTCCGCCGAGCCCGCTGCCGAAACGCTGCCGATCAGGAGGCCGACGCTGAGGATGAAACCGATGGCGCGCATGTTGATCTCCGTGTCCCTGTCAGGGTCGCCCCTGTGTCCGTTGTTGCGACTTGGTGCCGCGTTGTTGGACGTAGTTAATAGGCCCGTCCCGTTTCCGGCGTTTTGCGCTAAAAGCGGATAATGGTTTCGTCGCACCGGAGAATTGTTTCGTTCAAGCCGGAGCGAAGAAACAATTGCCCGGAAACGGGGTCAAACCGGGCGGACACGCCCGGAAAGCAGCTTTTGCGACTGGCGTGGGGTGGAAATGACAAAAATCATGAATTTCGAGCCGGGAAACTTCTCGTTTCTTCCGGTCCCGGGCGGGCCGTTCTCATCGGGGGTGGTTGCCAACCCCGGATTCGCGTTGCACCGGGCCCGATTCGAACGGCCGGTGCCCATGACCACGGGCTTTTCCCGCATCAAGGCGCATCTGGAGAAGCTCGGCCGCCCGCTGACGGCGGTGGCCGCCTGCGAACTGCGCTCGCCGGCGCCGATGACGATGCCGGAATTTGCCGCCTTCAACGCCGAATATCTGAAGACGCTGCACGCCTGGGGCTGCCGGCATGGCGAGATCAACGCGCCCGCGCGCAGCAACATCGCGCCGATCACCGAGGTGCCAACGGGCGCGATGTTCTACGCTTTCACCTACACGGTGCCGGAGGCCGGCGCGAAGGGTGACTTTCTCATCTCCGGCAAGCCGGAATTCCGTGACGGCGTCTCGGGTCCCGAACGCACCTTCGGCGGACGCGATACCTCGCTGAAGGGCATCGATGCGAAGGCGGAGTTCGTGATGGATGCCATGCGCGAGCGCACCGCCGCGCTCGGCTGCGACTGGAAGGGCGTCACCGCCGCACAGATTTACTCCGTGCATGACATGCGGCCGGTGCTGGAGGGCGCGTTCACGCGCGCGGGCATCAGCCAGATCGGCGTCTCGTGCTTTCCCGGCTGGCCGCCGGTCACCGACGCCGACATCGAGTTCGACGTGCGGCGCGTGCGGACGGAGCTGGTGATCTAGTTGATCCCTCCCCCGCGAAGCGTGGGGAGGGTGGCGCGAATGAGCACAGCGAATGGAGCGCCGGGTGGGGGCACCGAAGTAACCCCCCACCCCGGCCTCCGCTTCGCTCGGCCGACCCTCCCCGCAAGGGGGAGGGATCAAGCGCACACCTCAATGTATCTCCGGCTCGGCGGTCGCGTCCGTTCCCTGAAGGAAATCCAGATCGCAGCCGATGTCGGCCTGGCCGATGTGCTGTGAGAACATCGCACCGTAGCCGCGGGTGTAACGCGGCGCGGGCTTTTTCCAGGCCGCCTTCCGCTTCGCCATCTCGTCGTCGCTGATGTCGAGATGGATGCGGCGCGCCGGAATATCGACCTCGATCATGTCGCCGGTCTTCACCAGCGCCAGCGGGCCGCCGACGAAACTCTCCGGCGCGACATGCAGCACGCAGGCGCCATAACTCGTGCCGCTCATCCGCGCGTCGGAAATGCGCACCATATCGCGCACACCCTGCTTCACGAGCTTGGTCGGGATCGGCAGCATGCCCCACTCCGGCATGCCCGGCCCGCCCTGCGGACCTGAATTGCGCAGCACCAGCACATGATCCGGCGTGACGTCGAGATCGTCGCGATCGACCTGCGCCGCCATGTGATTGTAGTCGTCGAACACCAGCGCCGGGCCGCGATGCTTCAACAGCCGCGGCTCCGCCGCCGAAGGCTTCATCACGCAACCTCCCGGCGCGAGATTGCCGCGCAACACGGCAAGGCCGTTGGCCGATGACACCGGCTGATCGACGACACGAATGACGTCGTCGTTCCAAACCTTCGCTGCATCGAGCGTGTCCTTCAGCGTCTTGCCGAGCACGTTCTTCTGCGTGAGATCGAGATGGCCCGCGATGCGCGTCATCAGCGCGGGCAGACCACCGGCGTAATAGAAATCCTCCATCAAGTATTTGCCGGAGGGGCGCACGTTGGCGATCACCGGCACCTTTGCGGAGAGTTCATCGAAGCGTTCGAGCTTGAGATCGATGCCGGCGCGGCGCGCAACCGCGATCAGATGAATGATCGCATTGGTCGAGCCCGCGATCGCAGCGCTGGTGGTGATGGCGTTGTCGAACGCGCCGGACGTGAGGATGTCCGTCGGCACCAGATCCTCCCACACCATCTCGACGATCCGACGTCCGCAAGCCGCCGCCATGCGCGGATGATTGGCATCGGGCGCCGGAATCGATGACGCGCCGGGCAACGCCATGCCGAGCACTTCCGCCATCGCCGTCATGGTCGCGGCAGTGCCCATGGTCATGCAGACGCCGTCGGAGCGGTTGATGCCGCCCTCCATCTCGTCCCACTGCGCATCGCTGACGTTGCCGGCGCGGCGCTCATCCCAGTATTTCCAGAGATCGCTGCCAGAGCCGAGCACCTGCCCGCGCCAGTTGCCGCGCAGCATCGGCCCCGCCGGCATGTAGATCGCGGGCAGGCCCGCGCTGATCGCGCCCATCAGCAGCGCCGGCGTGGTCTTGTCGCAGCCGCCCATCAGCACCGCGCCATCGACCGGCTGCGAGCGGATGTTCTCCTCCGCCTCCATCGCCAGGAAATTGCGATACAGCATGGTCGAGGGTTTCACGAAATTTTCCGGCAGCGCCATCACCGGCACTTCGACCGGGAAGCCACCGGCTTGCAGCACACCACGCTTCACATCCTCGACGCGATCGCGAAAATGCGCGTGGCAATGGGCGAAGCCGCTCCAGGTGTTGACGATGGCGATCACCGGTTTGCCTTCGAACTCCTCCTGCGCGTAGCCCATCTGCTTCATGCGCGAGCGATGGCCGAACGAGCGCATGTCGTCCGGCCCGAACCAGCGATGGCTCCTCAGATCCTCGGGCTTTTCCGGGCGGCGGCGGGTGGGCGCATTCGACATGTCAACCTCGGAAGCAGTATGGCGGGACGTGCCGGCTGCATTTGCGTCGCGGCAGCCGACCCCGTAGCTTAGAGCCAATACAAATACAAAACACAAAACTTCCGGGAGCACCAATGATGGCGAAGACGCCGCGCCTGCGCTTCGGCGCTTTCCTTGCACCGCATCATCCGATCGGCGAACACCCGCTGTTGCAGTACCGCCGCGACCTCGATCTGGTCGAGCAGCTGGACGCGCTGGGCTATGACGAATTCTGGTGCGGCGAGCATCATTCCTCCGGATGGGAAATGATCGCCTCGCCGGAAATGTTCCTGGCGGCTGCCGGCGAGCGCACCAAGCGCATTCGGCTCGGCACCGGCGTGATTTCGCTGCCCTACCACCATCCGTTCAACGTCGCGCAGCGCATGGTGCAGCTCGATTACATGACAGGCGGCCGCGCCATCTTCGGTTCCGGCCCGGGTGCATTGGCGTCCGACGCGCACACCCTCGGCATCGATCCGATGACCCAGCGCGACCGGCAGGATGAGGCGATCGCCGTGATCCGCCGCCTGTTCAACGGCGAGCGTGTCACCGCCAAGACCGACTGGTTCGAGATGAACGACGCGGCATTGCAGATGCTGCCGCTGCAGGAAGAGATGCCGTTCGTCGTCGCCTCGCAGATTTCACCTTCGGGCATGACGCTCGCCGGCAAGTACGGCATCGGCATCATCTCGCTCGGTTCGATGTCGACGCAGGGCCTGATGGCGCTGCCGACGCAGTGGGGCTTCGCGGAAGACGCGGCGAAGAAACATGGCCAGACCGTCGACCGCGCCAACTGGCGCGTGCTGTTGTCGTGGCACATCGCCGAGAGCCGCGAGCAGGCGCGGCGCGAAGCCGGCCCCGGCCTGATGCGCTGGCACAACGAGTATAACGTGCAGACGCTGCAGCGGCCCGGTCTCGTCCCCTTCACGTCGCCCGACGATGCCGTGGACAAGACCGCCTTCATCGAGGGTGCCGCGTCAACCATCGGCACGCCTGACGATCTGGTGAAGACGATCAAGGACCTGATGACCGCGAGCGGCGGCGTCGGCGCCATCATCGGCTTCGTGCACGACTGGGCGAATCCCGAGAATACCCGCCGCAGCTGGGACATGGTCGCGCGCTATGTGGTGCCCGAGATCAACGGCTACATCGACGGCCTGCGCAAGTCGCAGAAATTCGTGATCGAGAACCGTGCGATCTTCGAGCGCGCGGGACAGGCGGTGATGGCCAAGATCATGGAGAACGATAAGGCCGCCGCCGCGTTGCCCCTGACCGGGCCCGGACGCGGGCCGATCGCGCCCGTCAACGCACCGGATTTGCAGAAGAAAGCTTAAAGCGCGCGTCCCTCGAACAATAGCGTCATGGCCGGGCTTGACCCGGCCATCGTCGCCTTTAACTGAGTAACATGCCCCCCTCTCCCGCTTTCCGCCCATCGACCTCGCATGCCGCGCTCGGCGGCACGTTCTATGACGAGGTCGCGGCGGCAAAATTTCCGCAGCACGTCATCCGTCATCGCAATCAGCGATGGGCGAAGCGCGTCGGCCTCGACACCCTCAGCGACGACGAATGGATCGCGCACTTCGGCAAGTTCGAGCCGCTACCCGGCTCGCATCCGAAGCCGCTGGCGCTGCGCTATCATGGCCATCAGTTTCGCGTATACAACCCCGACCTCGGCGACGGACGCGGCTTCCTGTTCGCGCAGCTGCACGATCTCGACGATGGCCGCCTGCTCGACTTCGGCACCAAGGGTTCCGGGAAAACACCGTGGTCGCGGCAGGGCGACGGCCGGTTGACGCTGAAGGGCGGCGTGCGCGAAGTGCTCGCCACCGAGTATCTCGAAGCGCTCGGCGTCAACACCTCGAAATCGTTCAGCCTGATCGAGACCGGCGAAGCGCTCACGCGCGGCGACGAGCCCTCACCGACGCGCTCATCGGTGCTGGTGCGGCTCAGCCACTCGCATATCCGCATCGGCTCGTTCCAGCGTTTCGCCTACCTCAACGAACCGGACAATGCGCGCCGCCTGCTCGATTACGCGATCCGCACCTACATGCCGGAGTTCTGGCATGACGACCTCACCACGCGCGCGCTGGCGTTTCTCGAAGAGGTCTGCCGCCGCGTTGCACGAACCGGCGCGCAATCGATGGCGGGCGGCTTCGTGCACGGCGTGCTGAATACTGACAATATCAACGTCACCGGCGAGAGCTTCGACTACGGGCCGTGGCGATTCCTGCCGATACTCGATCCGAATTTCACCGCCGCGTATTTCGATGAGCAGGGCCTCTATGCCTACGGCCGCCAGCCGGATCAGTGGTTCTGGTGCGTGACGCGGCTTGCCGAGTGCCTGCTGCCGTTCGCCAGCAAGGAACAGCTTGAGGGTGCACTCGGCGCATTCGGTCCGGCGCTGCAACAGGCGTTCAACGATGCGATCCTGTGGCGGCTCGGCGTGCGCTCGATCGATGCGGCGACCGACGAGGAGCTGACGCGCGCGGTCTGGACGTATCTCCTGCAAAGCAAGGCGCCGTTCGAACAGACATTGTTCGACTGGTACGGCGGACTCGCGAGCGAAACGCGCGCGGCTGAAAGTCCGGAGCGCGAGCGCTATTCATCGGTTGACTTCTTGCCGATGCGCGCGGCGATGAAGCCGTTCGCGCCGCTCGATGCTGCGCGGCTCGATCGTCCGTACTTCAAGCAGGCGAAACCCTGCACGCTGTTGATCGACGAGGTCGAAGCCGTGTGGGCGCCGATCGCGGAACGCGACGACTGGTCGCTGTTTGAAGCAAAGCTGCGTCATATCCGTGAGATGGCCGAAGCTTACGGAGCGCCGGGGCCGGCTTAACCCCCACTTTCGGACTTGCAAATCCGCCTTCGGGCGGACACCCTTTGGTCCCGAGCTTCCGTCACGCTGTCATTGCATCCAGCGGCAAGGAACCGATCCAGGGAGCCAATCCATGTCCATGCAAGGTGTCGCGTCGTCCGCCCCCGCTCAGACCCCAACCATCCGGATGGATCGCAAGGCACTGGCGCATATTCCCGGCGACGAGGGCTGGCCGATCGTCGGCCGCACCTTCAGCGTGCTCGCCGATCCGAAGGGTGAAGTCGAGCGCATGGCGCAGCGCTTCGGCCCGGTCTATCGCTCGCGCGTGCTCGGCGAAACCTCGATCACCATGCTCGGGCCCGAAGCGAACGAGCTGATCCTGTTCGACCAGACCAAGCTGTTCTCCTCGACGCACGGCTGGGGGACGATTCTCGATCAGTTGTTCCCGCGCGGCCTGATGCTGCTCGACTTCGAGGAGCATCGCCTGCATCGCCGTGCGCTCTCGGTCGCTTTCAAGGCCGGACCGATGAAATCCTATCTCGCGCAGCTCGACGACGGCATTGCCCGCCGCGTCGCGCAGTGGCGCAGCAATCCGACGGAGATGAAATTCTACCCCGCGATGAAGCAGCTCACGCTCGATCTCGCCGCGACCTCATTCCTCGGCGCCGAGATCGGCGTGGAAGTCGATGACATCACGGCTGCGTTCGTCGACATGGTCGCAGCGTCAGTAGCACCGATCCGCAAACCCTGGCCCGGCACGCAGATGGCGCGCGGCGTCAACGGCCGCAAGCGCGTGGTCGCCTACTTCTCGAAGCAGATTCCGATCCGCCGCGAGAAGGGCGGCGACGACCTGTTCTCGCAGCTCTGCCGCGCCACCCATGACGACGGCGCGCTGCTGTCGACGCAGGATATTGTCGATCACATGAGCTTCCTGGTGATGGCGGCGCACGATACGCTGACGTCGTCGCTCACCTCGCTGGTGTATTTCCTCGCGGCCGATCCGCAGTGGCAGGAGAAGCTGCGCGCGGAAGTGCGCGCGCTCGGCATCAGGCCCAATGAGCCGTTACAGTTCGAGAAGCTGGAAGCCATGCCGCTCGCGGAGATGGCCTTCAAGGAAGCGCTGCGGCTGATTCCGCCGGTGCCGTCGATCCCGCGCCGGGCGACGCGCAATTTCTCGTTCCGCGGCTACGATATTCCCGCAGGCACGCTGTGCGGCTTCAATCCGCTCTACACCCACCACATGGCCGAGCACTGGCCCGAGCCGGATCGCTTCGATCCGATGCGCTTTACCGACGAGGCGACGCGCAGGCGCCACAAGTTCGCATGGGTGCCCTACAGCGGCGGCGCGCACATGTGCCTCGGCCTGCACTTCGCCGTCATGCAGGCGAAGTGCTTCACGCGGCATTTGCTGCAAAATATCGAAGTCGCGCTGCCCGCGGGCTACAAGCCGGATTGGCAAATGTGGCCGATCCCGAAGCCGAAGGACGGCTTGCGGATCGCGATCAGGCCGGTCGCATAACGTCATCCCTCGTTTGCATCTTCGCCGGGGAAGGGCTTGCCAAGCCGCGCCCGAATGAACACCTTTGATCTCAGCCCGCCATTCCCGAGTACGTTTTGTGACATCAGCATCCGCGCCCACCTCAATTCAGGACGGTTCTCGCACCTATCCGGTGGGCGTGACGTTGATCAAACGTTCGGCGCGCGGTGCGGCTTCTGCACCTGCCAAGGCTACTATTGCTGATGTCGAGGAGTGGCTGCTGCACGGCGCCACGCTCGAGAACGACATGCTTCTCCTGTTGGAAGCCTTCATCTGGCACATGATCGCAGCCGAGCTTCCGATCGATCGCACAACCCTGCACATCACGACGCTGCATCCGCAGCTGCTCGGCTTTGGCTGGAACTGGCGGCGGTCCGACGAACTTTGCGACGAGTTCAAGGTCGCTCACGGCGCAAGCGACACCGACAGTTTCAAGCGCAACACGATCGCACGTGTCATCGAGACGCGGCAATGCCTGCGCCGCAATCCGCAACTGCCGGAGTCGCAGGCCGAGTTTCCGATCATGACCGAGCTGGCCGAGGCCGGCATCCACGAGTATGTCGCGATGCCGATGGGCGGCGGCGAATATCGCCACATCATCACCTTTGCAACGACCCGGCAGAGCGGATTTACCGAAGCCGAGATCAGCCAGATCACCCACCTGCTTCGCCTGTTTTCTCTGCATGTGGAGCGGCACATCGCCTCGCGCATCGCCGAGAATGCGCTGAACGCCTATCTCGGCACGGTTGCCGGCGTAAAGGTGCTGGCCGGATCGATCCAGCGCGGCTCAGGCGAATCGATTCGCTCCATCATCTGGGTCTCGGATTTGCGCGGCTTCACCGATCTGTCGAGCCGGCTTTCCGGCGCCGAGATGATCATGGTGCTCAACGCCTATTTCGAGACGCTCGCCGGCGCTGTGCTCTCGAACGGCGGCGAGGTTCTGAAGTTCATGGGCGACGGCCTGCTTGCGGTGTTTCCGATCGGCGCCGACGATCAGCGTGCGGCTGCCGCGAAGGCCGCGCTGACGGCCGCGCAACAGGCCGTGCGAGACCTCGCACGGCTGAATGCGCAGTCGCCACCGCCCCTGAACCTCATCAAGGGCTGGAATCCCTTGCGCAGCGGCATTGCGCTGCATGAAGGCGAAGTGTTCTTCGGTAACATCGGTGCGCCGGACCGGCTCGACTTTACCGTGATCGGCTCGGCCGTGAACGAAACCAGCCGGGTGGAAGCGCTTCAGAAAACGCTCCATCGCGACATCCTGATCACCGAAGCCGTGGCGCGTCACCTCGACGTGCCGCTCGACCATCTCGGCGATCACAGCTTGCGCGGCGTGGCGGCGCCGCTTGCGATCTTCAGTCCCGCCCGCTCGTAAATTCAACAAGAGGTCACGATGGCTGACACAGGGTTTCGCACTGCGCTGATCGTCGGCGCGGGTTCCGGCATCAGCGCATCGTTGACGCGGCTTCTGACGGCGAACGGCATCAAGGTCGGCATCGCGGCCCGCAATGTCGACAAACTTGCGCCGCTGGTCGCCGAAACCAAAGCCACGGCGTTCCAGACCGACGCATCTGATCCGGCTGCGGTGGCCAGGCTGTTCGCAGACGCGGACAAACAGATCGGCGAGCCGGATGTGGTGGTCTACAACGCCAGCGCCCGCGCGCCGGGACCGATCGCCGACCTCGATCCGGAAGCGGTGCGCAAGGCCGTCGAGATTTCCGCGTTCGGCGCGTTCCTGGTGACGCAGCAGGCGGCGCGGCGGATGCTCCCGCGCGGCCGCGGTGCGATCTTCCTCACCGGCGCGACCGCAGGCGTGAAAGGATTTCCGTTGTCGGCCGCATTCGCGATGGGCAAGTTCGCGCTGCGCGGGCTCGCGCAGAGTACGGCCCGCGAGCTCGGGCCCAAGGGCATCCATGTCGCGCATTTCGTCATCGACGGCGGCGTGCGCAGCGCCACCCGCCCCGATACCGACGATAACCGGCTCGATCCGGACGCGATCGCGCAGACCTATCTCGATGTGCTGCGCCAGCACCGCAGCGCCTGGTCGCTCGAGGTCGAACTACGGCCGTGGGTGGAGAAATTCTGATCCTCGGCAACTAGCGCGAGCGTGCTTATTTTGAAAGCGCCTGCCACATTCCTTCCGGATTTGAAGGTCAGACCCGCGGCCGTTTGATCGTCACTTTACCGAATTGCATTCCAGACCGACGCCATCACGATTTTTGGATCTGATTTATGACCATGACGATTGACGATCGCGTGCGCACCGCTGGGCGCACCGAATCTCAGTTCTTCTATTTCTACATGGCGATCGCCTGCGCGGCCGTTGCCTTTCTCGGCTTCGCACCCACTTACTTCGTACCGCTGGCCAAGGGCTCGTTGAAAGCGAGCCCTGTCGTCCACATCCATGGCATCGTTTTCTTCGCCTGGAGCCTGTTCTTCATTTACCAAAGCTGGCTCGGCGCATCGGGCCGCACGGTCCGGCACAAGAGCGTCGGCTTGATCGGCGTCGCCTTCGCGACCGCGATGACGATTCTCGGAATTCAGGCCGGCATCAACGCGATGAAGTCGGCTGCCGCGATCGGCATGACAAAGGAAGGGTTGACCTTCGTCATCGTCCCGCTGGCTGGCATCCTCTTCTTCGCAACAGTATTCGCGATCGGCGTCGCCATGGCGAAGCGGCGCGAGACACACAAACGGCTGATGCTGCTCGCAGCGATCTCGATCCTGGACGCGGCGATCGCTCGCTGGTTTCTGGTGTTCCTTGCTCCCCCGGGCGCCATGGGCCCGCCGCCGGTTGCGGTGACGCTACCGCCGGCCATGATCGCAGCACTTCTGATCGTGATCGCCATGATCTTCGACTGGCGCACCCGTGGCCGTCCGCATCAGGTCTATGTCATCGGCGGGGCGATCTATGTGGCGATCAAGTTCCTGTCGCTACCGGTCAGCACCTCGCCTGCCTGGCAATCGTTCGCGGGATGGGTGCTGGCGAGCGCGCAATAGTTATAGGATTGCAACGGGGCGGCATCCGCCGCCCGCCTTCACACCCCCGCAGCCGTTGCCCGCCCCGCCCCAATCGGGTAAGTGAAGGCCAACGCACCCGTAGCTCAGCTGGATAGAGCGTTGCCCTCCGAAGGCAAAGGTCACACGTTCGAATCGTGTCGGGTGCGCCACTTCCCTTCATCCCCCTCATGCCGGTCCGCGATCCTCCATCGCCTTTTTCAGGGCGATCCAGATTCGCCTGTCGCCGAGATGCGTGATGTTGAAGCGCATGAACGAGGCCGCCGACTGCGAGATGCTGAAGACGTTTCCCGGCGCCAGCATGATCCTGTCCTCCATACAGCGCCGCGCGATCGCGGCTGAATCATATCCGTCGGGCAGCCGGCACCAGAGATAGAAGCCGCCGCGCGGGATGATCCACGGCACGATGCCAAGAAGTGCGAGCCGATCGACGGCCTCGCGCCGCGCGCGGGTGAGCCGCCGGCGCACCTCCTCCATGTGCTTGCGATAGGTGCCGCCCACCAGCACGCTGGCGATCAGCTCGCTCGCAACCGGTCCCGGACCTCCGAAATTCGTGGCCACCTGGAGATCGACCAGCCCTTCGATCCAGTCGGCGCGGCCGGCGATATATCCGCAGCGCACGGAAGCCGACAGTGTCTTCGAGAAACTGCCGATCCGGATGACGCGATTGAGGCCATCGGGAATGGCGAGGCGCGGCGACAGCGCTGGTTCGAAATCGGCGAAGACCTCGTCCTCGACGATGGTGAGATCGTGCGCGGCCGCCGCATTGAGTACGCGGTACGCGGTCTGCGGCGACAGGCTCGCGCCGGTCGGATTATGCAGCGCTGCGTTGGTGATGTAGAGCCGCGGCTTCTCTGTGGCGAGCACCTGCTCGAACGCGGATACATCGGGACCTGCCGGCGTGAACGGAACGCCGACGATCTTCACCTGATGCGCACGCAACAGTGCCTGAAAGTTGAAATAGCAGGGATCGTCGACGAGAACGGTATCACCCGGTCGCAGCAGCAACCGGCAGATCAGATCGATCGCCTGCGTGCCTGAGTTTGTCAGCATGATCTGGTCCGGCGTCGCCGCGAGCCCCTCGTCCGCGAACCGGGCGAGCAGCAGACGGCGCAACGCGAGCGACCCGCGCGTGCTGCCATACTCGCAAAGCATCGCCTCATCCGCGCGCGCGAGCGTGCGCAATCCCTTGCGCAGCCCATCGTTCGGCATCCAGTCGGCAGGCAGCCAGCCGCACCCGGGCTTGAGGACGGACGGATCGGCGTCGAGCGATTGCCGGGAAATCCAGAACGGATCAACATCGCGCGCGCGCGGCGCGCCCATCTCGGCCAGCGCCATCGGCGGCAGGTTCGTGGTCGTCACGTAGAAGCCGGACCCGCGCCGCGCACGAATGATCCCTTCGGCGGCCAGACGATCGTAGGCCTCGACGACGGTCGACGGAGACACACCCATCGTCCCGGCGAAACGGCGCACCGACGGCAGACGATCGCCGGGCGCGAGCGCCCTGTTCGCGATCTTGCTGCGCACATCGCTCATCAGCGCCGCCGTCCGTGTCAGGCCCGTTTCGGTCATGCTCTGCTCCGCAACTGTATCGACCATATCAGCCATACAGATTGGCCTAATTGTATGCCCACTGTCTCTTCTCGCGCCAGCCTTCGTTCGCTACGAAGCGTGCCAAGGAAAGCCGGACGATATGGAACGAACCACTGCAGGCTGGGGCAACGGGCTGCTCGGCGTCATCATCTTCAGCGGATCGCTGCCGGCCACCCGCGCCGCCGTCGCCGACTTCTCGCCGGTGTTTCTCACGTCCGCGCGCGCGGTCATCGCTGCGCTGCTCGGTGCTGCGCTGCTGCTGGCGATCCGCCAGACACGGCCGGCGCGCACCGACGTCATTCCGCTGGTGATCGTTTCGCTCGGGGTGGTGATCGGCTTTCCGCTGCTGACCGCACTCGCGCTCCAGCACATCACCGCCGCGCACTCGATCGTCTTCATCGGCCTCTTGCCGCTCGCAACCGCTCTGTTCGGCGTCGTGCGCGGAGGCGAACGTCCAAGTCCCGCCTTCTGGCTGTTCTCGCTGCTCGGCGCCGCGACCGTCGCAGGCTTTGCGCTCTCGCAAAGCGACGGCGGCTCGATCACCGGCGACCTGCTGATGATCGCCGCCGTTCTGGTGTGCGGACTGGGCTATGCGGAAGGCGCGACGCTTTCGCGCCGGCTCGGTGGCTGGCAGGTGATCTCGTGGGCGCTGCTCATGTCGCTGCCGGTGATGGCTGTGTTGACCCTGATCACCCTGCCTTCGAGCTGGAGCGGGATCGGCGCGCCGGCCTGGATCGGCCTTGCCTACGTTTCGACCTTCAGCATGCTGATCGGCTTCGTCTTCTGGTATCGCGGCCTCGCGCTCGGCGGCATCGCGGGCGTGAGCCAGCTGCAACTGCTCCAGCCGTTTTTCGGGCTGGTTCTGGCAGCCGTGCTGCTGCACGAGCCGATCGCCTGGACCATGATCGCATCCACCGCGATCGTCGTCGTCTGCGTTGCCGGCGCGCGCCGCTTCGCCTGATCGCGGCGAGCAACCGCGCGGCTACAAAGCAAAAGCTGGAGCCAGGGCTGCGGTCTACTCAGCTCGAATTCCCGCGAGCACATGATCGACGACGGAATCGGCGAACGCCTCGTCGTTCGGTCCATGCCC
Source organism: Bradyrhizobiaceae bacterium (assembly GCA_040376815.1). GTDB lineage: Bacteria > Pseudomonadota > Alphaproteobacteria > Rhizobiales > Xanthobacteraceae > SG-bin9. The sequence continues at coordinate 1,370 of JBEIPX010000001.1, read as the reverse complement.
AAGCAGAAGGCGAAAGAACACGGGAGCGACGATGAGATCGACAGCAACGTCGATGTCGGTGCCAACCCGCACCACGCCTGCGTCGATGGCTCGAGCGATCAGCTCGCGGATTTGCTCGCGGCTCCGCAGGATCACGTGATGACGAAACGCTTTCGCGATCTCAGTGTCGGGATCTGCTGCCGCGATGAGCGCCGCGGCACTTCGGCCTGCACGTGACGCGAACACAACAACCAGACTGCGCAGCACGCGTTTCACTTCGAGGATCAGCGAACGGCTGGATCGCGCTGGTCCCGCAGCCGTCTGGTCATCGATTAGCGCCGCCATGGCGACGGCCTGGGCGTTCGGCCACGAGCGATAGATCGTCGGCTTGCCGACGCCGGTGCGCGCCGCGAGCTCCTCCATCGTCACTGCTGCCACACCTCCTTCATTCAGGAGCTTGCGTGCGGCTTCGAGGATTTTCACCCGCGCCGCCGGATCGCGGGGCCGGCCCCGCTTCTTCCCGGTTGCTTCCCCGCCGTCGCGTTGACTCATGCTGTGAACTTTATTATGTTACGTATCGTCACGTAATTAATACATGAAGGAATCCGAAATGTCCACTGTCGATCCAGTACCCTCCGGACAAAGCGCGCTCGTCCCCTATCTGGTCGTCAGGCATTGCGCGAAGGCGATCGACTTCTACGCGGCCGCGTTCGGCGCCACGGAGCAATTCCGCCTCGTCGAGCCGTCCGGCAAGATCGGTCACGCCGAAATCCGCATCGAGGGCGCGCTCATCATGCTCGCCGACGAGTATCCGGACTTCGGCGCGCTCAGTCCCGCAACCATCGGCGGATGTCCCATCAAACTGCAGATGTATGTCCGCGATGCCGACGCCTCCGTCGCGCGCGCGGTCACGGCAGGCGCAACGCTCGTGCGTCAGCTGAAGGATGAATTCTACGGAGATCGCACAGCCATGGTGGCGGACCCCTTCGGCTACGCCTGGCAGATCGCAAGCAAGATCGAGAACGTCAGCCCGGCCGAAATGCAGGCACGCTGGGACAGGATGATGCAGGCCGGGTAGCGGCGAGCATCTGCTTTGCCGATCGGCGTCACGCCACCGATTTCTTCGTCTCGCCGTTCGGGCGCGGCGTATGCTCGTTGTCGGTTGCGATCAGCCAGGCGCGCAGGCGGCCTTCGATGACTTCGGCATCGAACACGCTGCGCACATCGCGGATCGCATGCACCAGCCGCCGTGCTTCCTCATCGCGATGATCGATCGCGTACTGACGCAACTGATACGCGGCCTCCTCCAGCGAACGAACGGTGCGTCCACGGATCAGGACTGGCGGATAGAGCGGCAAGTGTCGGGCCATCGACATTCTCCACCGGACATT
>JBEIPX010000142.1:0-7353 GCA_040376815.1 Bradyrhizobiaceae bacterium | reverse complement strand
GACGTGACTGGACTTCAACCCGACAAGCTCGCGCAGCGGGGGATGTCGCGCACCTTTCAGAATCTTCAGATTTTCCAGCGCATGAGTGCAGCCGAGAACGTCATGGTCGGACGGCATCTGCGCGAGCGGTGCAATCTGTTCGCAGACTTGTTTCGTCTGCCAGCCGTCAGCCGGCAGAACGCGCAGACGCGCGAGGCTGCGCTCTCGTTGCTTGGCGATGTCGGATTGCAAGGCGTCGCGGACGTCGCCGCGGGCTCGTTGCCTTATGGAGCGTGCAAGCGGCTCGAGATTGCGCGCGCGCTCGCGGCGGAGCCGCGCGTCCTGCTGCTGGACGAACCGGCGGCGGGATGCAACGCGGTGGAGACCGAGGAAATCGACGTGCTGATCCGGCGCGTTGCGGACAAGGGTATCGCCATCGTTCTTGTCGAACACGACATGAAGCTCGTGATGAAGATTTCCGATCGCATTCTGGTTCTCAATCGCGGCAAGCCGATTGCCGAGGGGACGCCGCGCGAGGTTCGCGAAGACCCTGCCGTGCTGGAGGCCTATCTCGGCAAACATGGTGCTCGGGAGGCGGCCGGTGCTTGAGGTCACGAACCTGCGCAGTGCCTATGGCCGCATCGAGGTACTGCACGGCGTCAGCCTCAAGGTGCAGCAGGGCGAAGTCGTCGCGCTGATCGGATCGAATGGCGCAGGCAAGACCACGCTGCTGCGCGCGCTGTCCGGCGTGCAGCCGATCACGTCCGGCGAGATCGCGTTCTGCGGCGAGCGGATCGAGCGCCTGAAGCCGCACCGGCGCGTTGCGCTCGGCATGACGCAGTCGCCCGAGGGCCGCCAGATTTTCGGGACGCTGAACGTCGAAGACAACCTGCGGCTGGGCGCGTATGTGCGGAAGGATGGCGCGATCGATACGGACCGCGATCGCATCTTCGAGATGTTTCCGATCCTCGCCGAGAAGCGGCGGCAGCTGGCCGGCGGCTTGTCGGGCGGACAGCAGCAGATGCTGGCGATCGGGCGAGCGCTGATGGGCAAGCCGAGATTGCTTCTGCTTGACGAGCCATCGCTGGGTCTCTCACCGACGCTGGTCGATCAAATTCTTGCGGCCATCGCCAGGTTGCGCCGGGACGGTGTGACCGTTCTGCTGGTCGAGCAGAATGCCAGCGCCGCGCTCGAGATCGCCGATCGTGGTTACGTCATCGAGACGGGCGAAATTGCATTCACAGACAGCGCGCAGGCCCTTCTATCTGATCCGAGGGTCAAGAGCGCATATCTGGGCATCTGAATCAGGCGGCCGCACTACCTCAGCTTCGGCAGGGCCGACACGCGCATGGCCCTGCCTTTTGCGGGGGCCTTCGCCGGCGCTTTCTTTTTTATTGCGGCGGCCGGCGCCGGCGCCGCGGCGGCCTTCGCTTCGGCCTGCTTGAGATGATCCGACAGCTTCTTGCCCTCGGTCAGGTTGTGCTGCTCCGACAGGTGTCCGCTCGCCTCAACGTCGCCGGTGAGGATCGAATCCACGATCGGCCGGTGCTGCTCGATAATGGCCGTGATGTCGGAGATCAGCGCATCGCTCGAGCGGATGTACATACGGATCTGCTGCTCAATCAGCGCATACTGCGACGCCAGCCGCGTATGATCGGACATCTGGATGATCGTCTTGTGGAGCGCGAAATCCGCCTCCGCGATCCGGCTCTTGTCGCCCTTCTTGCATTCCTTGACGAGGCCGTCGAAGGCCCAGTTCAGCCGCGAGGATTTGGCGGAGTTGATCGACTCGGCAACCAGTTGCGCGGCAAGCCGCTCGACCGCGGACCGCAGCGTATAAAGCTCCCACACGTCCCGCGCCGACAGCGACACCGTCGTCCAGCCGGTGTAGGGGACAAGGGTAAGCAATCCTTCCTTCGCCAGCTGATGCAGCGCCGTTCTGATGGTGGCGCGCGAAAGCTTAAGCTGATCGGAAATCTGTACTTCGGTGATCCGCGCTCCGGACGGTATGGTGCCGTTGACGATGGAGTCGCGCAGCAGATCGGTTGCTTGCATCTCGACGGGCATCTTCACGATGCGGGGAATCGATAGTTTGCTCATCGGGCCTCAGCCACAGGGGCGGTCGAATCACAGGCAAATGCCGTAGATGGTCGACTATGGCAAAAACTCCGATCGCCTTCCATCTCGCGCTGTTGATATCATAAAACATACTCGCAAAATACGGGCATTGTCGCGCCCATCTGCAGGAAACACATCTTGCAAAATTGTCGACAATCGACCATAACGGGAGATGAAACTGCCCGGGTGAACGTCCGTAATGAGTGATGCTGCGAAGCCTTCCTTCGATGCCGGCGCGCTGTCAGCGGCATCTGTCGCAATTTCCGATGAGGAGGCGTTGGCGCTGGCGAAGGGCCGGTTCGGCATCGACGGCACAGTCACGAGGCTTGCGACCGAGAAAGACGACACGTTTCGTCTGACCTCGCACACGGGCCAGAACTACACGCTGAAGATCGCGAACAGCGCGGAGAATCCACGGGAAATCGCGTTCCAGATCGATCTCCTCGGATACATCGCGGCGGCCGATCCGCGGTTGCCGGTTCCGCGAGTCGTGCCTGACCGGGACGGTGAGTTACAGACATTGTGCAGGGATGCGGCGGGGCAAATTCGCCATGTCCATCTCCTGACCTATCTGGAAGGCGTCCCGCTCAGCGAGGTCGTTTCGACGGCGCGCGGCCGCGAGAAGGTGGGGGAAGTGCTGGCCGGGCTTCGGCTTGCCATGGCGAACTATTCGAACGAGGCCGATACGCGCGAGATCGCCTGGGACCTCCGGCATCTGCTCAAGCTCGAGCCGCTGCTGAATGAGATCACCGATCCCGCGCAACGCCGGCTCGTATCGGCGGGGCTCGACCGGTTTGCCGGCATCGCCGGCCGGCTCGAGGCATGCCGCCGGCAGGTGCTTCACAACGACTTCAGCAAATCGAACGTCGTCGTGAATGATGCCGACGAACGGTTCGTCACGGGAGTCATTGATTTTGGCGACGCGGTTCGCACGGCAATTGCGGTGGACGTCTCGACGGCGCTGCTCAATCAGCTCCCGTCACAGGAGGGCGGCGAGTTCTTTGCGCATGGACATGACCTGTTGCGGGGATATCTCCGGGTTGCGGATCTCACCGGCGAGGAGCTCAGCCTCATCCCGCATCTCGTGATGAGCCGGGTCGTCGCGCGCGCGTTGTTGACGATTTGGCGCGGACTGCTGTTTCCGGAGAACGCGCAATACATTCTGCGCAACACAAACCAGGGCTGGTTTCAGCTCCAGTGGTTCATGAGCCGCCCGATGGAGAGCGTGACCGAAACCTTCCTCGCGGCTGTAAGGAAATAGGGAGCAGGGCGATGGCGGAGCAGAGGACGAAGTCGAGGGGCAAGATGGTCAATGCGTTTGACCCCTCGAAGCTCGATCATCTCAGTGAAAGCAGCCGGCAGATGATCGGGCGGCGAGCGAAGCTGCTCGGCCCTGCGTACCGTCTTTTCTATCAGGACCCGGTCGAAATCAGCCGTGGCAAGGGCGTTTACCTCTACGACAGCGACGGCAACGACTATCTCGATGCCTACAACAACGTTGCTTCGCTGGGCCACGGCCATCCGCGTGTTGTTGAGGCCGTCTCAACGCAGATGGCGACGCTCTGCACGCACACCCGCTACCTTCAGGAAGGCATTCTGGATTACGCCGAAGACCTGCTCGGAACGTTCGGCGGCGACGTCGGCCATGCAATGTTCACCTGCACCGGCTCCGAGGCGAACGATCTTGCGGTGCGCATCGCCAAGTACCACACGGGCAACCAGGGCATCATCATTACCTCGGAGGCCTATCACGGAAACTCCGAGCTGACCTCGGGCTTCTCGCCGTCGCTCGGGCCTCAATCGCCGCTCGGCGAATGGGTGCGTCGCGTTCCGGCGCCGGATTCCTATCGCGTGGGCAAGAACGAGCTGATCGCGTCCTTCGTGCAGAGCGTGTCGGATCAGATCGAGAATTTGCAGCGGCATGGCGCCGGCGTCGCGGCTTTCATTGCCGACTCGCTGTTTTCCTCCGACGGCATCTTTTCGGACCCGGCAGAGTTGCTGGCGCCCGTCGCCGAGGTGGTGCGCAAGGCCGGCGGCGTCTTCATCGCCGACGAGGTTCAGTCGGGCTTTGGCCGCTCCGGCGATCGCTTCTGGGGCTATCAGCGTCACGGCGTCGTTCCCGATATCGTTACGATGGGCAAGCCGATGGGGAACGGATTTCCGGTGGCCGGCCTCGCGATTCAGCCGCGCGTGATCGAGAAATTCGGTCAGGACACGCGCTACTTCAACACGTTCGGCGGAAACTCCGTTGCGATCGCAGCTGCGCAGGCGACGCTCGACGTCATCCGCGACGAACGCTTGCAGGAGAATGCACAGCGCATGGGCAAGGCGATCCGCGATGGCTTCATCGATCTCGCCAATCGCCATGACTGCATCGGCGATGTGCGGGGTGCCGGCCTTTACGTCGGTGTCGAGATTGTCAGCGACCGCGCAAGGAAAACGCCGGATGGCGCGCGCGCCGCGGCGATCGTGAACGGCTTGCGCCAGCGGCGCGTCCTGATTTCGGCGACAGGCTTCCATTCGAACACGCTGAAGATCCGCCCGCCGCTGATCTTCTCGCAGAATGATGTCGACCGCTTGCTGGCTGAGGCCAGGGTGGTGTTCGCGGCTCTGTAGGAGATGCTTGCTGTGTACCGGACGATACTCGCTGAGGTGGTGCAGGCGCGGCATTCTGCCCGATGCTTGTGCTCCCATTTCAGGCATTGCCGACATTCAATAGGCAGTGGAATGGGCGCCAAAACAACGCAGAGACAACAATTCGTCACCTGATCTATTGTCGACAATCGTCAATTATGCTCTCATCGTTTAGCATGCTGCTGGAGACTGGTGCTTCTCATGCGGATTGAACTCGTCAACGTCGAGAAGCGTTTCGGATCGCAGGACCGATCGACGCTCGCTGTCTCCGACGTCAGCCTGACGATCGAGCGTGGCAGCTTCGTCTCGCTGTGCGGGCCGAGCGGTTGCGGCAAGAGCACGCTGCTCAGCATGGTGCTCGGTCTTCAGTCGCCGACCGGTGGCGAGATCCGCATCGGCGGCAAAACCGTCACAGCACCCAGCACCAAGATCGGTACGGTGTTTCAGGACGCGAGCCTGATGCCATGGCGGACGGTTCTCTCGAACATCCTCTATCCGATCGAGCTGCGCAGACTGCCGAAGAAGCAGTTCGAGGATCGGGCGCGAGAGCTGCTGGAGCTGACCAATCTTGAAAAGTTCGCCGACCATTATCCGGCGGAATTGTCGGGCGGCATGCGCCAGCGCGTCGCCATTTGCCGGGCGCTGATCGGCGACCCCGACATTCTGCTGATGGATGAGCCGTTTAGCGCACTCGATGCGCTGACGCGCGATGAAATCAGCGTCGAGCTGCAAAGCATCTGGAGCAAGCACAACAAGACCGTGCTGTTCGTCACGCACAGCATTCGCGAGGCGGTGTTTCTGTCGGACCGAGTCGTCGTGATGGGCCTGACACCCGGCCGCATCGTCGAGGAATTCGAGATCGACCTCGATCGTCCGCGTACGCTCGCGATCGAAACGCATCCGCGATTCAATTTCCTGATCCACGAAGTTCGCGAGTCGATTTCGCGAGGCCGCAAGCCTCTCGACATCCGCAAGGCAGGGTGACGGCATGAGCGAGATGAAAGCCGGCACGTTCGATACCAGGTCAGACGGCTCTCTCTGGCAGAGCTTCGTCGCATCGCCGCTCTGGCCGGCGACGGTCTTCGTAGCGCTTCTCGGCGCATGGGAAGCCTATGTGCGCATCTCGGGCATTCTGCCGATTATTCTGCCGGCGCCGTCGGATGTCGCCGTCTACATGTGGGAGCAGCGGAACAAGCTGCTGCTGAATGCCTGGCCGACGCTCTATCAGTGCCTGCTCGGGTTCCTGCTCGCCGTCGTCGGCGGCATCCTCATCGCGGTGCTACTGACGCAGTTCACCACCATACGGCGCGGCCTTTATCCGATCGTCGTCGGCATCGCGCTGATCCCGAAGATCTCCGTCGCACCGCTGTTCACCCTGTGGTTCGGCGCAGGATCGGTCTCGCGCGTCTCGCTGGTTTTCTTCGTCGCGTTCTTTCCGATGGTGGTCAGTCCGGCATCGGGGCTGATGAGTGTCGACAGCTCGCTGCTGAAGATGGCGCGTGCCTTCGGTGCGACGCGCAGCCAGATCTTCTGGACGCTGCGCGTGCCCTCGGCGCTGCCCTATATCGTCGACGGCATGAAGGTTGCCATGTCGCTCGCGGTGATCGGCATCATCGTCGCCGAGTTCGTCACGTCCGACAGCGGTCTTGGCTATCTCATCGTCTTTGCCACGGGCCTTCTGGATACGACAATGATGCTCGCCGCCGTCGTCACGCTCAGCATCATCGGGCTCGCGCTCTACTTCGCGATCGAGTTCATCGGCAAGGCCATCGTCTACTGGGAAAAGTGAAATTTGAACGGCCAATCTTGTTCCTGAGAAGGGAGAACGGATCCATGACCAGTTCCATCAATCGCCGGATGTTCAACACGGGCCTCGCGGGTGCGCTCGGGCTCGCAAGCGTGCCGTCGTTCAGCGTCCTGTCCTACGGGCAGGGCCAGCTGACGAAGGTCCGCCTCACGTTGCCCTGGCTTCCGATCGGCTCATACGCTGCGTTCATCGCGGCGCGCGAACTCGGTTTTTGGAAGTCGCGCGGCCTCGATGTCGAGGTCAGCCGCGGCTACGGCTCCGCCGACGCCAGCAAGAAGGTCGGCCTTGGCCAGTTCGATTACGGCGACGCCAGTTTCTCTGTCATGATCCAGACCGTCGCGCAGGGCATGGACCTGATGGGCCTCGGCCTGCACATGCAGGTCTCGCCGCTCGCCGTCTTTACGCTGAAGAAGAGCGGCATCACGAAGCCGAAGGACCTCGAAGGCAAGACCATCGGTGCGACACCGACGACCGGCGACTACCACCTGTTCCCGGCGTTCGCGAAGGCGGCGGGCATCGACCGCTCGAAGGTCAACTTCCGCTTCCTCGACGGCAACGTCCGCGCGCAGACTCTGCTCGACGGCAAGGTCGATGCGCTGACGGGCTATTACAGCACCGACGCGGCGCCGCTGTGGACGGGCGGCGGCGACATCAACGTGATGCTCTATCACTCCGCTGGAGTGCGCGTTTACGACACGGGCATCATCGCGCTGCGATCGCAGGTCGAGAAATTCCCCGAGGTGACGAAGGCGCTCGTCGAAGGAGCGATGGAGGGCCTCAAGTTCACCTACCTGAAGCCGGAAGAGACGCTCGAT
>JBEIPX010000592.1:0-1539 GCA_040376815.1 Bradyrhizobiaceae bacterium | reverse complement strand
TGGATCGTGCTGAAGGATGAGAACGCCCAGCGTTACGTGCGCTACGACTATACCGCTTGGGGTCAGCCGATCTCGGTCGATCGCTTCCAGGCGGATGGACGATGGTTTGGCGCCGTGCCCGAAACCATCGCCGCCGTCGAAGGCGCGGACGCGAGCCAGCTGATCCCGAAAATCAAGGCGGCGATCGCAGCCTATCGCTATCGCGAGTACGGTGATTACACCGCATGGCCGGGACCGAACTCGAACACCTTCGTCAAGGCGGTACTGGATGCGGTGCCCGAACTCGGCAGCAGCTTGCCGCCAACCGCCATCGGCAAGGACTATCCGTATGACGGGCGGTGGTTCGGTCTCACCAGTTCGCAGACCGGCCTGTTCGCCTCGCTTGGCGGCTATCTCGGACTGACGATCGGATGGATCGAAGGCATCGAGCTCAATGTCTTCGGCGCTGTCATCGGCCTCGACATCCGCAGGCCGGCGCTCAAGCTGCCCGGCATCGGACGGCTCGGCTTGCCGATCGCATAAGCTCGGCTCGCTCTAAGTATCTTGATACCTCCGCCGATGCCGCGAATTACCTCCTTTGATTAAAGATTAATATTTCCATGCGAATGCTTAGCTTTTAAGCATATCAGCTCTGCCGATTCGACGAACACGGATTTCCGCCATGACCGCAGCGATGCTGGACGAGGTTGACTACGACTATGCGGTCAGTGTCGCCGAACGGGCGATCAATCACATGTCGCAGCATCGCATTCCGCCGACGCCCGAGAACTTCCGCGTCTGGACGAGCTATGCGCAGGGCGTGCCCGCCGACCTCAAGCGCACCATCGATATCCTGATCGGCAACAAGCGGACCTTCGACAGCCGCACGAACCAGGAGCTGGCCGCGACATTCGCGACTGCATCGGCCTCGGAGATCGCCGGCGCGTCGCAGCAGCTGTCCTCGGTCGTCGATGCCGCACGCGATTTCCTCAGCGCTGCCATCGCCGACAATCGCTCGCAGATCAGATCGATCGGCGATGTCGCCGGCGCGGCCCAGGGCGGCGCCGACCCCAAGACGCTGGTCGAAAGCCTCGTCAAGGAATTGGGCAAGGCGGCCGCCCGCGCGGCCGATCTCGAGCAGAGCTTCGCCGCATCGTCGCGCGAACTCGACACCATTCGCGACTCGCTTCAGAAGGCCGAAGAGCATTCGCGCACCGACATGCTGACCGGCCTGCCGAACCGGCGCGCGCTCGACGAATTCCTGCGGCTCGCGCAAACCGCGGCGATGGAAAAGGGCACGCCGCTCGGCCTGCTCCTGATCGACGTCGATCACTTCAAGCGCTTCAACGACGACTTCGGCCACAACGTCGGCGACCAGGTGCTCAAACTGCTCGGCGGCGTGCTGAAGGATCGCGTTCGCGACAACGATCTCGCCGCCCGCTACGGCGGCGAAGAGCTGATCGCCGTGCTGCCCGCCGCCGACATGGACACCTGCGTTGTCGTGGCCGAACGCATCCGCAAGGCGATCGCCGAATGCAAGATCACGCGCCGCGTCTCGGG
>JBEIPX010000312.1:0-4273 GCA_040376815.1 Bradyrhizobiaceae bacterium | reverse complement strand
GCCGCTTGGCCGATTTCAGGGCGACCTCTCCCCGTTCAGCGCCCATGCGCTCGGCTCGCACGTCATCGGCGCGGCGCTGGAGCGCGCGAAGCTGTCGCCGGAGCGCATCGACGAGGTGCTGATGGGCTGCGTGCTTCCCGCAGGGCAAGGCCAGGCACCTGCCCGTCAGGCCGCGCGCGGCGCGAAGCTTCCGGATGCGACCGGCGCGACCACCGTTAACAAGGTGTGCGGCTCCGGCATGAAGGCAACCATGCTCGGTCACGACATCATCAATGCCGGCTCGGCCGAGATCGTCGTCACCGGCGGCATGGAGAGCATGTCGAACGCGCCGTATCTGCTGGCGAAAGCGCGCGGCGGCTACCGCGTCGGTCATGACCGCATCATCGATCACATGATGATGGACGGCCTTGAGGATGCCTACGAGACCGGACGTTCCATGGGCGACTTCGGCGAGGCGACCGCGGAAGCCTATCAGTTCACTCGCGCCGATCAGGATGCCTATGCGGTCGAGACGCTGACGCGCGCCCGCAATGCCGTTTCGAGCGGAGCCTTCAAGGCCGAGATCGCGCCGATCAGTGTGCGCGACAAAACAGGTGAGCGGAAGATCGAGAACGACGAGCATCCGATGAAGGTCGCGCCGGAGAAAATTCCGGGCCTGAAGCCTGCATTCCGCCCGAACGGCACCATCACACCGGCGGCTTCCTCCGCGAACGCCGACGGCGCGGCGGCCCTCATTCTCACCAAACGTTCGATCGCCGAGCGCGACGGTCTGCCGATCCTCGCCACGATCGTGGGTCACGCGACCCACAGCCAGGAGCCGCAGTGGTTCACCACCGCGCCGATCCCGGCAATCCGCAAGCTGCTTGAGAAGACCGGCTGGAGCGTCGGCGATGTCGATCTGTTCGAGATCAACGAGGCGTTCGCGGTGGTTCCGATGGCGGCGCAGCGCGACCTCGGCATTCCGCGCGACAGGCTCAACGTCAACGGCGGCGCCTGCGCGCTCGGCCATCCGATCGGCGCGACCGGCGCGCGGCTGATCGTGACCTTGCTGCATGCGCTCGAGAAGCAAAACCTGCGCCGCGGCGTAGCTTCTCTCTGCATCGGCGGCGGCGAAGCGACCGCCATCGCCGTCGAACGCCCCGCTCACTGAGAACGGTGATGATGTCCGACAGCGTCGCCTCCGCCCTCGCCCGCCGCAACATTCATTATGGATGGGTGGTGGCCGCCGTCACATTTCTGACGATGCTGGTCAGCGCCGGCGCCATCGGCGCGCCGGGCGTGTTCATCCTGCCGCTGCAGAAGGAATTCGGCTGGACCACGGCGGAGATTTCCGCAGCGCTTGCTGTGCGCCTGTTGCTGTTCGGATTGATGGCGCCGTTCGCGGCCGCATTGATCAACCGCTTCGGCGTGCGGCGGATGATGCTGACCGCGATGGGCATCGGCATCGTCAGTCTCCTGCTATCGCTGGCGATGACATCGTTCTGGCAGCTGTTCCTGCTATGGGGCGTCGCCATCGGTTTCGGCACCGGTCTCACCGCGCTCGTGCTCGGCGCGACGGTCGCCACGCGCTGGTTCAATCAGCGGCGCGGCCTCGTCGTCGGCATGCTGACGGCGGCGGCCGCCACCGGACAGCTCGTCTTCCTGCCGCTGCTGTCGCAGATCACCGAGCGCATCGGCTGGCGGTCGGCGATCATCGCGATGTGTGCGCTGATCTCGCTGGCTGCTCTGCTTGCGGCCGTGCTGATGCGCGACCGCCCGTCGGATGTCGGCCTGCGCCTGCTCGGTGACGATGGTTCGCAGCCGCTCCCTCCGCCGGCTCCGCCCGCGGGTTCGATCGTGATGCTGGCGCTGACGACGCTGCGCGATGCCGCGAAGACGCGCACGTTCTGGATTCTGTTCATCACCTTCTTCATCTGCGGCGCCTCGACCAACGGCCTCGTGCAGATTCACCTGATCCCGATGTGCGCCGACTTCGGCGTGCCGCAGACGCAGGCCGCGGGTCTGCTCGCCGCGATGGGGCTGTTCGACATCATCGGCACCATCGGCTCGGGCTGGCTGTCCGACCGCTACAACAATCGCTGGCTCTTGTTCTGGTACTACGGCCTGCGCGGCCTCTCGCTGCTGTTCCTGCCGTACAGCGATTTCACCTTCTACGGACTGTCGCTGTTCGCCGTGTTCTACGGCCTCGACTGGATCGCGACCGTGCCGCCGACGATCAAACTCACCGCGCAGCGGTTCGGGCCTGAGCGTGCGGCCATCGTGTTCGGCTGGATTTTCGCCGGCCACCAGCTCGGCGCAGGCTTCGCTGCGTACTTCGCCGGCGTCTCGCGCACGATGACGATGACGTATTTCTATGCCTTCTTCACCGCGGGCGCGCTGTGCATCATCGCGGCCGCACTCATCCTGCTGGCGGGACGCGAGCGGCAACCCGCGCTCGCGGCCGCACCGGCGGAGTGAGGATCAGGGCCGCATTCGCATGTTGCCCGCGACGCCCGGCGTCAACGTCTTCTGCGCGAGTTCGGTGAACTCGCAGATCAGCGAACGCGTTTTCGCGGGATCGATGATCTCCTCCACCCAGAATTTCTCGGCGGAGCGGAACGGCGAGCGCAGTTTGTTCAGCCGGTCCTCGATCTCTGACATCTTGGCCTTCGGGTCGTCTGCCGCATCGATGTCGGCGCGATACGCCGCCTCGATGCCGCCTTCGAGCGGCAGCGATCCCCAGTATCCGGAAGGCCACGCGTAACGCATCGAAAAACGGTTGGCCGGCTGATGCACCACGCCGGCGACGCCGAAGGCGTTGCGGACGATGATCGTGCACCACGGCACCGTTGACTGGTTCACCGCCGCCATCGCGCGGACGCCGTGGCGAATGGTCGCCGCCTTCTCCGCTTCGAGGCCGATCATGAAGCCCGGGCAATCCATCAGGTAAACCACCGGCAAATGGAATGTCTCGGCGAGGTCGACGTAACGCACCACCTTCTGGCAGGCTTCCGCCGTCCACGATCCGCCGTAGTGATACGGATCGCTCGCGAGCAGCAGCACCGGTTTGCCGCCGAAGCGCGCGAAACCGGCGATGACCGAGCGGCCGAAGTTCGGGCTCATCTCGAAGAACGAGCCCTTGTCGACGACGGATTCGATGATCGGCCGCATTTTGTAGATCTGCTTGCGGCTGCGCGGCACCACGCTGCCGAGCTTCTCGTCCTCGCGCTGCGGATCGTCATCGCACGCCGTTACCGGCGGCAGTTCGAACACTGAGGACGGCAGATACGACAGGAAGCGCCGCGCACAGGCGAACGCCTCCTCTTCCGTATCGACGGCATGATCGACGCCGCCGGCTTTCGTCTGGATTTGCCAGCCGCCGAGGCCCTGCTTGTCGAGATCCTGACCCAACCGCTTCACCACCGGCGGACCGGCGACGAACATCGCCGACTGCTTCGTCATCACCGAGTAATGACTTGCTGCGAGCCGCGCCGCGCCAAGCCCCGCGACCGAACCGAGGCCGAGCCCGACCACCGGCACGCGGCCGAGATTTGCGGTCGTGTACCAGTACCAGCGCGTGCCGCCGACGCCGCCCGGCAGATTGGCCGCGCCCTTGGTCTCGATCGTCTTCACCGAGCCGCCGCCGCCGGAACCTTCGATCACGCGGATGATCGGCAGACGGAAGTCGTGCGCCATCTCCTCCGCCATCAGCGGCTTCGCCGAGATCGACGCATCCGCCGAACCGCCGCGCACGGTGAAATCATCGCCGACGATCACGACGGGGCGCCCGTCCACCTTGCCGCGGCCGAACACGCAGTTCGCCGGCGTCAGCATTTTGAGTTCGCCCTTGGCGTCGTACTCGGCGATGCCGGAGACGGCGCCGACCTCGTGGAAGGTTTTCGGATCGAGCGCCTTGTCGATCCGTTCGCGGACCGTGAGACGGCCCTGGTCGCGCTGGCGCTTAACCTTGTCCGCCCCGCCCATTTCCTGCGCGAAGGCCGTGCGCCGCGCGAGTTCGTCCAGTTCCGGCTTCCAGCTCATCCGAGGTTTCCTCTGGCTTCTTTGTTGTCGAGAGTACGGGGATGCGCGTGACGTTCATGTCCGGGCGGCCGGACATGAGGTCGCCGCCCATGCCGTCGAGATCGGCGATCGCCGCGCACAATTCGAGCAGCTGCGGCGCGACCTCGCTGCGCAATTTGGCTTCGTCGTACATCGCCGACAGCTGGCCTATAGTGACGACGAGATAGGTCTGGTACTGCTGCGTCGAGATCGGCGCGGCGATGCCGATGTTGTG
>JBEIPX010000506.1:0-2362 GCA_040376815.1 Bradyrhizobiaceae bacterium | reverse complement strand
CGAACCAGTCGTTCACGACGGACTGCGCGATATTGCAGTCGCTGCTGCCCATCGGTGGCTCGCGACGCGAGGTTAGCTATGCACCCAGCAGTAAAAAACGGCACATATGATGTCGCGCAGGTTCGCAAGGATTTCCCTGCACTGGCGACCAAAGTGTACGGCAAACCGCTCGTGTATCTCGACAACGCAGCCTCGGCGCAGAAGCCGCAGGCTGTGCTCGACCGCATGATGCAGGTCTACACGTCCGAATACGCCAACGTGCATCGCGGCCTGCATTATCTCGCCAACGCCGCGACCGAAGCTTATGAAGGCGGTCGCAACCGGGTTGCGAGCTTCCTGAACGCGAAGCGGCCGGAAGAGATCATCTTCACCCGCAATGCGACGGAAGCGATCAACCTCGTCGCGTCGTCGTGGGGCGAACCGAACATCAAGGCAGGCGACGAGATCGTGCTCTCGATCATGGAGCACCACTCGAACATCGTTCCATGGCATTTCCTGCGCGAGCGCCACGGTGCGGTGATCAAGTGGGCGCCGGTCGACGACGAGGGTAACTTCCTGCTCGACGAGTTCGAGAAGCTGCTGACGCCGAAGACTAAAATCGTCGCGATCACGCAGATGTCGAACGCGCTCGGCACCATCGTTCCGGTCAAGGATGTTGTAAGGCTCGCTCACGCGCGCGGTATCAAGGTGCTGATCGACGGCAGCCAGGCTGCGGTGCACCTCGCGGTCGACGTGCAGGACATCGGTTGCGACTTTTATGTCTTTACCGGCCACAAGCTCTACGGCCCGACCGGCATCGGCGTACTCTATGCCAAGCATGAGCACCTTGTCGCGATGCGGCCCTATAACGGTGGCGGCGAGATGATCCGCGAAGTGTCGCGCGACGTCATCACCTACGGCGATCCGCCGCACAAGTTCGAGGCGGGCACACCGCCGATCGTCGAGGCGGCTGGTCTTGGCGCGGCTATCGACTATGTGAATTCAATCGGCAAGGAGCGGATTGCCGCTCACGAACACGATCTGGTCACCTACGCCCAGAACCGCTTGCGCGAAATCAATTCGCTGCGGCTGATCGGGACAGCGAAGCACAAGGCCGGCGTGATTTCGTTTGAGATGAAGGGGGCGCACGCCCACGACATCGCGACCATCATCGACCGGCAGGGGGTAGCGGTGCGCGCCGGGACCCATTGCGTGATGCCGCTTTTGGAGCGTTTCCAGGTCACCGCGACCTGCCGCGCCTCGTTCGGCATGTATAATACCCGTGACGAAGTCGACCATCTGGTGCAGGCGCTAATCAAGGCGCAGGATATGTTCTCATGAGTGATGCACAGACCAAAGAGCAGGACGGCGCCGCGCCGAATCTGGTCGCGACCACGTCGGCTTTGCCGCCGGAGGAAACCGAACGTCTCGGCAGCGAGATCGTCGGCGCGCTGAAGACGGTCTACGACCCGGAAATCCCGGCGGACATCTATGAGCTCGGCCTGATCTACAAGGTCGATATCAAGGACGATCGCTCGGTCGATGTCGAGATGACGCTCACCACGCCGAATTGTCCGGCTGCGGCCGAGCTGCCGACCATGGTCGAGAACGCGGTCGCGAGCGTTCCGGGCATCGGCGTCGTCAATGTGAGCATCGTCTGGGAGCCGCCGTGGACTCCCGACCGCATGACCGATGAGGCACGCCTCGTCCTCAACATGTGGTGATACGGGACATTTAAGGTTTTCGACGAGAATTGAGCATTGCAGAGCGGCTTGGGACTGACCACATGACCGGAATGACACCAGAAACAACCGCCAAACCGAAGCCCCGCCCGCGTCCGCAAGTCATGCGGCTGACCGAGGCTGCGGCGGCACGCGTTCAGGAGCTGACCAAACGCACGGACTCCGAGATCGTCGGTCTGCGCGTTGGCGTGAAGAACGGCGGCTGCGCCGGCCAATCTTACACGGTTGAGTACGCGCATGACATCAAGGCCACCGACGAGGTGGTCGAGGACAAGGGCGTGAAGATCCTGGTCGATCCGAAGGCCGTGCTGTTCCTGCTCGGCACCGAGATGGACTACAAGGCCGACAAGATGCAGGCCCAGTTCGTGTTCAACAATCCGAATCAGATTTCAGCCTGCGGCTGCGGCGAGTCGGTCCAACTGACGCCCGCCAAGCTCGACTGACCCTTCGCGAGTCTGGCTTAACGTCTTGCCTGACGAGGCTTGAGCGATGGACCGCGATTTCCTGATCGACCTGTTCTCCGAGTTCGGCGCCGTCGACATCAAGCGGATGTTCTCGGGCTTCGGCATCTCGGCCGACGGCGTGAACTTCGCGTTGGCGCTGCGTGCTGGGCTTTATCTACGCGCCGATGCGGAGAGCAT
>JBEIPX010000555.1:0-1974 GCA_040376815.1 Bradyrhizobiaceae bacterium | reverse complement strand
TGATACGGACAGCCGGACGAGAACTGGATGCTACCGATGAAGTACTTGTTCAGCGGAAGAAGCTCGTAGGCCGGCAGCGGGAACGCCGTCATGTCGAGCCGGTCATGCGTCGTGACGATCACCTGCCGCTCCGGCCGCGACGCATCCACCGCCAGCGTCGCGACGAGCTGCTCGGTCGCATCGCCGAGTTCGCCGACATGCAGGTAATCGAACTCGGGATAGTAGTCGGGGCACGCGCTCACCGACGGCCCGCCAAGCACGGCCGGCTTGTCATGCGCATGCGCGCGGCGGCAGATGTCGTTGATCTGGTTGCGCTGGATGTGCATGCCGCTGACGAACACCGCATCCGCCCAGGCGAAGTCGGCATCGGTGGCGCGCTGGAGGTTCTCGTCGAGAAAGCGGATCTGCCAGTCGCGCGGCAGCCATGCGGCGATCAGCAGCAGACCCTGCGGCGGCATGAACGCCTGCACGCCATCGGTGAGCTGATAGGCATACTCGAAGGTTCCGAATGACGGCGTGTAGCGTGGAAACACGCAGAGAATACGCCGTGATCCACGCGCTGCATCGACTTGGCCCGTCGCCATCCAGCCTCCCCGCTTGCCCCATTCCGACGACGCAGAACTTCGCTCAAGGTTCCAGCTCTTGTTGCCATCCGGTATTGCCTACCGGAGTGGCATGCTCTCCGATCCGTAAGCGAAAACAGAAACTTGGGTCACATTAAGGCCGATGCGGATCACGGCGCGATGCCGCGCCCCGGCAGGTTCGGGCGGTGGACAGAGCCACCGCTGTCGCGATTATCCAAGACCGGGACGAGCCGAGCAGCCGATTATCGGCCGTGCCACCCTCCACGTCATTGCGAGGAGCGATAGCGACGAAGCAATCCCTTCTGTTCTGGATTGCTTCGCTTCGCTCGCAATGACGCAGGAACGTTCAACAGGAATGCAGGACATGATCTTCCGCTACACCATTCTCTATGTCGCCGATGTGAAGGCGACCCTCGACTTCTACAGCCGCGCCTTCGGCATCAAGACCGGCTTCGTCACGGAAGGTGGCGACTACGGCGAGTTGAAAACCGGCGACACCAGGCTCGCGTTCTCGTCGGTCGAACTGATGAAGCAGCTCGGCAAGTCGCCAGCCGCCGCCGATCCGAAGCGGCCGGTGTTCGAGATCGCATTCGAGACCGACGACGTGCCCGGCGCGCTGAAACGCGCGGTGGATGCGGGCGCAATGCTGGTGCAGGACGCCAGCGAAACCCCGTGGGGGCAGACGATTTCCTACGTCAGCGATCCGAACGGCTGTCTGGTGGAAATCTGCACTCCGGTGCCGAGCCCGAGCTGAGTGATCCGCTCGCGCAGCGAGCCATCGCTGCGCACGCGGCCCGGCGTCGCCTGAAACCAGCGCGCGAATTCGCGCGACATATGCGCCTGATCGCTGTAGCCCGCCACCGCCGCAACTTCTGCAAGCGATGCAGACGATCCGGTCATTGCCGCCGCACGGCGCGCCCGCGACAGCAGCAGCCAGAATTCCGGCGGCTTCACGCCCAGCGCAGCAAAGTGCCGTTGCAAGCTGCGGATGCCGACGCCGAGCCGGTTCGCGGCGTGTGCAACGGTATCGCTCTGCGCAAGACACCGGATCGCTTCATCGACGCTCCCGGTATGAAGGCAATGCTCTTCGACAAGCGCAACCATCCCGATCGCATCGGGCTGGCGCGCATCGACGTCAGCGAGCAGCCGCGCCTCGTCGATGGCCACGCCCGGCTTCAGCCGCAGGCCATGAAACGTCATGCGTTCGCCGACGGAAAAATGCAGCGGCGCCGTGTGCAGATCGGAGATGTGCCAGTCGGCCCGGCCGGTGGCATCGATCGTCATGATCAGATCGCGGCAGCCGTCCGGATAGACCGTCTCCGCCGACGTGGCGGGCGTCACATGCGACCATGCTTCGAGAATGCACGACATCGCCTGCTTATCCCGCAAG
>JBEIPX010000019.1:0-16558 GCA_040376815.1 Bradyrhizobiaceae bacterium | reverse complement strand
CGGTTGCCAGCACCATGATCCTGCCGCCTGGCAGCGGCGGAAGGTGGCGTGCGAGAATGCGGTCGGGATGAGCGGCGGCCACGGCGGCATCATAGATCGCGCGCAGCAAGGGGCGGTTATCGGTCATGAAGCGAGGTTAGCGCGCGGGAGGTTGAAGCAGAAGGGCGAGGCCTTCTCCTTTATCCCGATTTGCCGCGATGTGGGAGCGCAAAGGAAAACCCCCGCGGCAGCGCCGCGGGGGTTCTTGTCGTCAGATTGCGCTGGATCAGCCGCCGACTTCGCCGCTGATGATTTCGCCGAACAGCTCCCAGGTCTCGCCCTTGAAGCGTTGCAGCTGAACCTGCTCGATCGGAGCGAAATCCGTCGCGCTGGTGTTGGCGGTGATGCCCGGCAGGAAGCCGGTGGCAGCGAAGCCCTTCAGGCTCGCGGCCTGCTTCATCACGTTTTCGCGCGTGAGGTTGTCGCCGCACTGCTTGAGAACCTGCACGAGACCCTGCGCGACGTTGTAACCGAACATGACCGAGCCATCGATGCGGTTGGCTTCCGGATAGTACTTCTGAATGAACTCGTCGAAGCCCTTCATGCCGGCGTCGTTCTTCCACTGCGGATCAGCCGCGTCCTTCATGTAGGCGGACGAGATGATGCCCTGCGAGTTCTCGTAGCCGGCCGGCTTGATCACCGCGCCGATCGAAGCCGAGACGTTGTTGAGATAGTGAGTCGGCTTCCAGCCGATCTCACCCATCTTCTTGATCGCCTGCGCCGCAAACTTCGGCGTGGTGATGTTGATGAAGACGTCGGCGTTGGTCGACTTCAGCTTGACGATGTTCGAGTCGATCGTCGGCTGCGAGACTTCGTAGCTTTCCTCGGCGATGATCATCGACGCCGCCTTGGCGCCGAGACCGTCCTTGAGGCCCTTCAGGTAATCCTTGCCGTAGTCGTCGTTCTGATAGAGCACGGCGATCTTGGCGTTCGGCTTTTCCTTCAGGATGTGCTTCGCGTAGATGCGCGTCTCGCTCTGGTAGTTGGGCTGCCAGCCCATCGTCCAGGGAAACTCTTTCGCGTCGTTCCACTTGGTCGCGCCGGTGGCGACGAACAACTGCGGCACCTTCTTGGCGTTCATGTACTTCTGGATCGCCGAATTGGGCGGGGTTCCGAGCGGGTTAAACACGAGAAGCACTTCGTCGCTTTCGACGAGCTTGCGTGCCTGCTCGACGGTCTTCGGCGGCGAGTAGCCGTCGTCATACGAAATGAACTTGATCTTGCGGCCGTTGATGCCGCCTTCGGCGTTGACCTTGTTGAAGTAGGCCTCTTCGGTCTTGCCGATGACGCCGTATGCGGACGCCGGTCCGCTGTAGGGCATGATGTTGCCGATTTTGATCTCGGTATCGGATGCGCCGGGGTCGTATTTCTTCTGAGCGAGCGCGGCAGTCGCGCTGAAGGCAACAGCAGCAAGCGCGGTTGAGATCAGCGCAAGCCGCGAGTGAATTTTTGACATCGATGTTAGCTCCCTGTTCGAATGGCAGTCTCCTTGTTTTCTTGTCGTTCAAGCTGTTCGCCGCTTTGGATTGAATTAGACACTCTTTGCGAATGTCCTTCAAGAAAAAGCCCCCGCGACAGTGTCGCGGGGGCCATTCGTTCCGCTATGCGGTACGAATTAACGTTGTGGCGTTAACCGCCTACCTCGCCCGAGATCACCTCGCCGAAGAGGTCCCACTTCTCGCCCTTGAAGCGCATGAGCTGAAGCTGCTCGATCGGCGCGAAGTCGGTGGCGCTCGTCTTCAGCAGGACACCCGGCAGGAGACCCTCGAGCTGCACACCATTGAGGCTCGAGGCCTGTTTCATGATGTTCTCGCGGGTCAGGTTGTCGCCGGCTGCCTTCAAAACATGCACCATCGTCTGTGCCGTGTTGTAACCGAACATGACCGAGCCATCGATACGGTTTGCTTCAGGAAGGTACTTCTGAAGAACGCATCGAAGTTCTTCATGCCGGCGTCGTCCTTCCACTGCGGATCGACGGCGTCCTTGGCGTAGTTGGCCGAGATGATGTCCTGGCCGTTCTCGAAGCCGGCCGGCTTCATCACCGAACCGATCGAGGCGGCGACGTTGTTCAGGATGAACAGCGGCTTCCAGCCGAGCTCGGCGACCTTCTTGATCGACTGCGCGCCGAACTTCGGCGTCGTGATGCTGACGAAGATGTCGGCGCCCGAAGCCTTCAGCTTGACAATGTGCGAGTCGATGGTCGGCTCGGACACCTCGTAGCTCGACTCGATGGCGATCATCGA
Organism: Bradyrhizobiaceae bacterium; assembly: GCA_040376815.1. Lineage (GTDB taxonomy): Bacteria > Pseudomonadota > Alphaproteobacteria > Rhizobiales > Xanthobacteraceae > SG-bin9. The sequence goes on along the minus strand of JBEIPX010000019.1, from coordinate 14,276 downwards.
CGCGCCCTTGTCGCCGAGTCCTTCCTTGAAGCCCTTCAGCAGATCCTTGCCGTAGTCGTCGTTCTGATAAAGGATCGCGATCTTGCCGTTCGGCTTTTCCTTCATCAGGTACTTGGCGTAAATGCGGCCTTCGCTCTGGTAGTTGGGCTGCCAGCCCATCGTCCAGGGGAAGTTCTTCGCATCGTTCCATTTGGTCGCGCCGGTGGCGACGAACAGCTGCGGCACCTTCTTCGCGTTCATGTACTTCTGGATCGCCGAGTTGGATGGCGTGCCGAGCGAGTTGAAGATCAGGAGTACTTCGTCGCTCTCGACAAGCTTGCGCGCCTGTTCGACGGCCTTCGGCGGCGAGTAACCGTCGTCATAGGAAATGAACTTCACCTTGCGGCCGTTGATGCCGCCTTCGGCATTGATCTTGTTGAAGTAGGCTTCCTGCACCTTACCGATCACACCATAAGCGGACGCTGGGCCGCTGTAGGGCATGATGTTGCCGATCTTGATCTCGGTGTCCGTTGCACCAGTGTCGTATTTTTTTTGTGCGAGGGGTTCGCCGTTCGCTACAGCGCTAGCAATGACCGCCGTTGAAAGAGCAGCGATTCGTGTTTTTGAGAACGAGAGCATTTCTTCTCCTTTAGTTGTTGCCCGAACTTGAGATCAGGACGATTTCCAGATCCTGCTGATCAGGTGTTGCGCCGTGTACGCCACTTGCCTTGCCCCGTGCGGGACCAGGAAGATGATGATAATCAGGATCACGCCGAATACGGCGCCTGACAGGCCCTTCGAGATGCTCTCGGCGATGTTCGGCACGAACACGATGAACGCCGCACCGGCGAGCGAGCCGGGAAGCCAGCCGACGCCGCCGATCACCATGCCGAGGAAGAGCGCAATCGCCAGGTTGATCGTGTAGCTGTCGGGCGCAACGAACGCGACGGCGATAGCACCGAGCGCACCGGCGACGCCGGTGATGCCCGCCGAGATACCGAAGGCCAGCGTCTTGTAGAGCGATACGTTGACGCCCATGGCGTTCGCCGCGATCTGATTGTCGCGAATCGCCATCATCGCGCGGCCCGAACGGGACGCGAGCAGGTTGGTCGAGGCGAAATAGATCGCGAGAGCAACCACGAGCGTAAAGTAATAGAGCCACATGTCCTGCGACACCTTGAGGCCTATCGACTTCAGGAACTCGGGCGGGTCGGGCTTGATGATGACAAGACCCTGCACGCCGCCGGTCCAGTGCTCGAAGAAGTGGAGCTTCAGGAGCTGCGGCATCGCCACGGCGAGCGCGAAGGTCGCGAGCGCGAGATAGATGCCAGAGAGCCGGAGCGCCGGAAGACCGAACAGAAAGCCGAAGATGAAGCAGATCACGCCGGCCACCGGCAGCGTGAAAATGTAATTGACACCCATGTGCTCCATCAGGATCGCCGCCGTATAGGCGCCGACCGCGTAGAACGCGCTCTGGCCGAGCGAGAACTGGCCACTGCCGCCGGTCAGGATGTTCAGCGCCAGCACCGCAATGGCGTAGATCATCCATTGCGTCATCTGGAAGATGTAGAAGTTTTTCAGGAACAGCGGCGTGAACAGCAGGAGCGCAAGCGCGATCAGCGAGGCAATCCGCGCCACGGTCATCGACGGATCTGCGGCCGGCTTTGCGGTCGAAGCTTCGGTTGCGGTTTGATGAGCTGCGGACATGGATCAAACTCGCTGCTGTGCGACGCGGCCGAACAGGCCACCGGGTTTCAGGACGAGCACCGTCACGATCAGCGCGAGCGCGATGGGCAGTTTGAGTTCGTTGCCGACGCCGGGGATGTAGGTTCCGACGAGGTTCTCGAAGACGCCGACGAGGAACCCGCCCATGACCGCGCCGAATGGGCTGCTGAGCCCACCAAGCACCGCCGAAGCGAACCCATAGACGAGGACGCCGCCCATCATGTTCGGCTCGAGGAACACGACCGGGGCGATCAGAATACCGGCGATCGCGCCGATACCGGAGGCCATGCCCCAGCCGAGTGCGATCATCCAGCTCACGTTGATACCGACGAGCTTTGCCGATTCCGGCAGAGCGGCAGCGGCGCGCATCGCAAGACCGACACGCGTGAAGCGGAAGAAGATGAACAGCAGCACCAGCAGCAGGAACGTAATGCCGATCATGCCCGCCTGATGGGTCGAGATCAGCTGGCTGCCGAGGAACGGCGCGTTACCGAACGGGGTCGGGAACTGCTTGATGGTCCAGTCCCAGGTGAGACCGGCGACGCTGTTGATGATCGCAAACAGGGCGATGAAGCCCGCGACATGCACCAGCACCGGCGCGTTGCCGAGCGGTTTGAACAGCGCGCGTTCGATAGCGATGCCGCCCGCGAACGAGATGATCAGCGTGAGCGGGAAGGTCCACCAATAGGGCACGCCCCACTGCATCAATTGGTAGGCGATGAAGGTCGAGAACATCGCCATTTCGCCCTGGGCGAAGTTCAGGTGGTCGATCGCCTGGTAGATCATCACGACCGCGAGCGCCATGCAGGCATAGATCGCGCCGGTCGAGATGCCGGCCAGGACTTGGTTGACGAACAGTTCCATAGCCGTTGTCCTCAATAACCGAGATAGGATTTGCGGATGTCTTCGTTCGACGCGATGTCCTTCGCGTTGCCCGACATCACGATGCGTCCGGTTTCGATGACGAACGCGGTTTCGGCGAGCTCGAGCGCGAGCTGCGCATTCTGCTCGACCACCAGGATCGTCACCTTGTCTTCCAGATTGATCTTCTTGAGGATGCCGAACAGGTCGCGCACCACGAGCGGCGCGAGGCCGAATGACGGCTCGTCGAGCAGCATGAGGCGCGGACGAAGCATCAGTGCACGCGCGACCGCGAGCATCTGCTGCTCGCCGCCGGAGAGCGTGCCGGCTTGCTGCTGATAGCGCTGTTTCAGCACCGGAAAGTACGCGTACATCTTCTCGATGTCTTCGCCGATCGCTTTCTTGTCCTTGCGTGTGATCGCGCCGAGCTGAAGGTTTTCCTCCACGGAGAGCGTCGTGAAGGTGCCGCGGCCCTGCGGAACGTGCGCGATGCCGTACTGGACGATGCTTTCGGTCGACTTGCCCACCAGAGATTTGCCCTGAAACTCGATCGAGCCGGTCGAGCGCACCATGTTGCAGACCGCGCGGATGGTGGTCGTCTTGCCCGCGCCGTTGGCGCCGAGCAGCGTCGTGACAGCGCCTTCGTTGATCGACAGAGTGAGGCCGTGCAACGCCTGGACTTGCCCGTAATAGGCGCGCAGGTCCTTGATCGAGAGCATCGTGCTCATGATTCCTTGCTCCCGAGATAGGCCTTGATCACGTCCGGGTCCTGCTGGACCTGTGCAGGTGTTCCTTCTGCAAGCTTGCGGCCGAAGTTGAGCGCGACGACGTGGTCGGCGATCGACATCACGAGACCCATGTGATGTTCGACCAGAAGCACCGTGATGTTGCGGTCCTTGCGGATGTTCTTGATCAGATCGCCGAGGACATAGACTTCCTCATGATTGAGGCCGCCGGCCGGTTCGTCGAGCAGCAGGATCTTTGGTTCCGCCGCGAGTGCGCGCGCCAGCTCGACGCGCTTCATCGTGCCGAACGGCAGGCCCGCGACGACGCGGCCCGCGACGTCGTTCAGCTGGAGATAATCGATGATCTCGCCGACCCGCGCATTGATGTGCGCTTCGGTCTTGCGGACCCAGGGCAATTGCAGCGAGTCGCTCACGATGTCGGTCGACGTGTGCGAATGCATGCCAATGCGGACATTGTCGAGCACCGACATGTTCTGGAACAGCGACACGTTCTGGAACGTGCGGCCGATACCGATCTCGGCGATGCGATGCACCGGACGCGTCAGGATCGACGACCCTTCCATCAGGATGTCGCCCTTGCTCGGCTGATAGAGCCGGCTGAGACAGTTGAACAGCGTGGTCTTGCCGGCGCCGTTCGGTCCGATCAGGCCAAGGATCTGTCCCTTGTGCATATTGAAAGACACGCCATTCAAGGCAACGATGCCGCCGAAAACGACGCTCACGTCGTTCACGGCAAGCAGGGGAGCATTCCCCTGTGCGGTTTGCGCTTGCATCGGTCCTAAACCGCGATTGCCGATGCAGTGGCCGGCACAGGCCGAGCGCTATCGAGTCCCCTGAAACACGCGTGCAACTTTTCCTCCCGTTTTCGCTTTTTTGTTTTGCTCGTTGAATCCGGCCGACGCCGGTCCAACGTTCAATGCACTTTCGATGTCCCTTAGCATCGCCAAAAGACGAGGTCCAATATCGTTGACGAGCCGATCTTCCGTGAAACGGAAAGCCGGTGCGCCGCAGTTGAATGCGTAGGTTCCAGTACCGTCGCTCATTCTTAAGGCGACGCCGACCGCATGCACATCGTCCTGCCATTCGCCGGCCGATATGGTGAACCCGTGTTTCGCGACGAATTCGCCGGAACGGTCGAGACCTTCGCGCATTTTCGCCCAGCGCGTTCCGTAGTGTTCGCGCATCTCGCGCAGCAGATCAGCGCGTTCCGCATCGTTCAGTGCCCAAAAATAGGCACGGCCCATCGCGGTGCTTGCAATGGGGATGCGCGAGCCGACGTCGAGTTGCACGCCGACCGTGCGGGCGCTGCGGCTCTGGCCGACATAGATCATGCCGAGGCGATCGCGCGCGCCAACCGCAACTGCACCGTCGGTTTCCCGCATGACCTGATCGCGAAAGGACTGCGAGATGTGGCGGACGCCGAGATTTGCGAGCGCAGCATATCCGAGCGCCATGGCCGACGGGGCAAGCTGGTACTTCTCAAACCGTGGGACAGGTATAAGGTATCCCAGTTTTGTCAGCGTGTACGTCAGTCGTGAAATGGTTGGCTTCGGCAACTTCGTGCGGGCTGCAATCTCTTGATTGCCGAGAAGTCCGTCATTGGGATGAAATGCGCGCAGCACATCAAGACCGCGCGAAAGCGCGACGACAAAGTTGCGATCGGTCGCCGCTGGTTTGGCTGGGCGCTTCATTGACGCGAACTCAATTGACTCGAACTCAATCGGACCACACGTTGACAATTGACGCTGTTCAAAATAACCCTCCGCTGTCAAGGTGTGGAATTAAATTTCGCACAGCGAAACTGGTGTAATCCCTCGTTTCGAGGGCAAAAAGATCAAGGGAGAGTTGCGTGAGCGCAGTGGTCAAGGTCGAACGTCATGACGCCATCGCCATCATCAAAATCAACAATCCTCCGGTGAATGCGCTGAGCGCGGCGGTCCGTCAGGGGATCGCTGCCGCGATCAATGAAGTCGCAGCCGACCCCAGCGTGCAAGGTGTTGTCCTTGCCTGCGAGGGTCGCACCTTCGTTGCCGGCGCCGACATCACCGAGTTCGGCAAGCCGCCGCAGTCTCCCGGACTGAGCGAAGTCATTTCGCTGATCGAGAATTGCCCGAAGCCGGTCGTTGCCTCTATTCACGGCACGGCGCTTGGCGGTGGTCTCGAACTCGCGCTTGGCTGCCACTTCCGCGTCGCCTCGAAGGACGCCCGCATGGGCCTGCCCGAAGTGAAGCTTGGGCTGTTGCCGGGCGCAGGCGGCACGCAGCGTCTGCCGCGTGCGGTTGGTCCCGAGCTCGGCGTCAAGATGGTCGTCACCGGTGATCCGATCGCCGCTGCGGAAGCGCTGAAGAACGGTCTGATCGAAGAGATCGTCGAGGGGCCGGATTCCGGCGCGGAGGCGTTCGTTCGCAAGGCGATCGCCGAGAAGCGCCCGCTGCGCAAGCTGCGCGACGATGACAGCAAGCTCGCTGCCGCGCGCGCCGACCGCAAGATCTTCACCGACGCGGCTGCCGCCGCCAACAAGCGCAACCGCGGCATGGACGCGCCGCTGGCGTGTGCCGAAGCCGTGAGCTGGACGCTCGACGTTCCGTTCGATGAGGCGCTGAAAAAGGAGCGCGAAACGTTCCTGCGTCTGGTTGCCGGTGACCAGTCGAAAGCACAGCGCTACGCCTTCTTCTCCGAGCGCGAGGCCGCCAAGGTGTCGGGCATTCCCGAAGGCACAAAGGCGCGTCCGGTCAATCAGGTGGCGGTGCTCGGCGCGGGCACCATGGGCGGCGGCATTGCCATGTCGTTCGTCAACGCCGGTATCCCCGTCACGATCATCGAGACCGGCGAGGAACCGCTGAAGCGCGGTCTCGGCATCATCCGCAAGAACTATGAGGCGACCGCCGCCCGCGGCGGCATGCCGGCGGACGCGGTCGAAAAGCGTATGGCGCTGCTCACCGGCAAGGTGGGTCTCGAAAACGTCAAGGATGCTGACCTCATTATCGAGGCCGTGTTCGAGACGATGCAGGTGAAGAAGGAAGTTTTCACCGAACTCGACAAACACGCGAAGCCCGGCGCGGTACTCGCCTCCAACACCTCCTATCTCAACATCAACGAGATCGGCTCCGTGACCAAGCGTCCGCAGGACGTGCTCGGCATGCACTTCTTCTCGCCGGCGAACGTCATGAAGCTGTGCGAGATCGTTCGCGCCGAGAAGACCGCGCCGGACGCACTGATGACGGCCGTCAACATCTCGAAAAAGATCGCGAAGGTCCCGGCCGTGGTCGGCGTTTGCGACGGCTTCGTCGGCAATCGCATGCTCGCGGCCCGCTCCAAGCAGTCAGAGAAGCTGCTGTTCGAAGGCGCACTGCCGCAGCAGGTCGACGCGGTGGTCACCAAGTTCGGTATCCCGATGGGCCCGTTCGCGATGGGCGATCTTGCCGGCCTCGATATCGGCTGGCGCTCGCGCAAGGACCGCGGCATCAAGTCGGAAATCGCCGACGCGCTGTGCGAAGCCGGCCGCTTCGGCCAGAAGACCGGCAAGGGCTACTACAAGTACGAGAGCGGATCGCGAGCGCCGCTGTCCGATCCGGATGTCGAGAAGCTCATCATCGACACCTGCACCCGGCTTGGCCTCAAGCGCCGCGAGATCAGCGACGATGAAATTCACGAGCGCATGATCTATCCGATGATCAACGAGGGTGCGCGCATCCTCGAGGAGAAGATCGCCACGCGGCCAAGCGATATCGACGTGGTCTGGCTCTACGGCTACGGCTGGCCGATCTATCGCGGTGGCCCGATGTTCTATGCCGATCAGGTCGGCCTCAAGCACATCGCCGATCGCCTGTCGTATTACGCCAAGGCCATCAACGATCCGTCGCTCGAACCGGCGCCGCTGCTCAAGAAGCTCGCCGCTGAAGGCAAGACCTTCGCATCGCTGGCCAAGGCGGCATAACAAAGGATCGGGCGATGGCTCATCCGGGCGAACAGTTCTATCCGGAGGGTGTCCGGTGGGATCAGCCGATCCCGTTCGGCACCATTCCGGGGTTCCTCGCCAAGTCGGTTTCGGAATTCGGTGCGCGCACAATCATCGAGTTCCGCGACCGGCCGATCACCTACGCTGAACTGGGCGCTCTCGCCGACACGGCGGCCGCGGCGTTCCTGCGGGCCGGCTATGGCAAGGGCACGTCGATCGCGCTCTTCCTCGGCAACACGCCGGACCATCCGGTCAATTTCTTCGGCGCGCTGAAAGCGGGTGCGCGCGTGGTGCACATGTCGCCGCTCGACGGCGAGCGTGCGCTGACGCACAAGCTCACCGATTCCGGCGCGCGCATTCTGATCACCACCAACAGCGCGTTGCTGTTGCCGGTGGCGCTGAAGTTCCTGGAGAAGGGATTGCTCGATCGCCTCGTCGTCTGCGAGGACGATCAATGGGGACCGTCGGGTTTCCCGGTCGCGCCTTATCCCGCGAGCGACAAGATCGTCACCTTCCGTCAATTTACGAAGGACGTGACGGTGCCCGCGCAGTGGCCGCAGATCGATCCTGAAGATATCGCGCTGCTGCAATATACCGGCGGCACCACCGGCTTGCCGAAGGGTGCGATGCTCACGCACAAGAATCTCACCGCCGCGACCGGCATCTATGAGGTCTGGACCACGCGGTCACGTGCCGAGCGCGCGGGCGCGATCGAGCGCGTCATTTGCGTGCTGCCGCTATTCCATATCTTCGCGCTAACCGTGGTGCTGCTCGGCAACGTTCGTTTCGGCAACACGATCTCGCTGCATCAGCGTTTCGATCTTGAGGCCGTGATGCGCGATATCGAGATCAAGCGCGCGACTGGCTTTCCGGGTGTGCCGACCATGTGGATCGCGATCGCCAATCTGCCAGATCTCGACAAGCGCGACTTCTCATCGCTCGCGTCGTGCGGCTCGGGCGGCGCACCGCTTCCCGTCGAGGTCGCGCGCATCTTCGAGAAGAAGACCGGCATGAAGCTGCGCAGCGGCTGGGGGATGACTGAAACCTGCTCGCCCGGTACGGCGCATCCGAAAGAAGGGCCGGACAAGCCGGGCTCGATCGGCGTGATGCTGCCTGGCATCGAAGTCGACGTGGTCGCGCTCGATGATCCGAAGAAAGTTCTGGCTACTGGCGAGACCGGCGAAATCCGCGTGCGCGGCCCGAATGTCACCAGGGGCTACTGGAATCGGGAGCAGGAAAGCGCCGAAGCTTTCGTCGGCGATCGCTTCCTTACCGGCGATATTGGTTACATGGATGCCGAAGGCTACATCTATCTGGTCGACCGCAAGAAGGACATGATCATCTCCGGCGGCTTCAACGTCTATCCGCAGATGATCGAACAGGCGATCTACGAACATCCTGCCGTGCAGGAGGTGATCGTCATCGGTGTGCCGGATCAGTATCGCGGCGAGGCGGCGAAAGCTTTCGTTACACTCAAAAAGGACGCGCAGCCGTTTACGATCGACGACCTTCGCACGTTCCTCGCCGGCAAGATCGGCAAGCATGAGTTACCCGCCGCCGTCGAATTCATGGCAGAGTTGCCGCGCACCACGGTCGGCAAGCTCTCGCGCCACGAACTCCGCAATCTTCAACAGACTGCCCAAAAACAACTCTCAGCAACAAGGTGAAACCCCATGACTGAAGCCGTCATCGTCTCGACTGCCCGCACCCCGATCGGCAAGGCCTATCGTGGCGCGCTGAATGTTACCGAAGGCGCGACCTTGCTCGGTCATGCGATCGAGCACGCCGTCAAGCGCGCAGGCGTCGATCCGAAGGAGATCGAGGACGTGGTGATGGGCGCGGCGATGCAGCAAGGCGCCACCGGCGGCAACATCGCTCGCAAGGCAGCCTTGCGTGCGGGTCTTCCGGTGACCACCGCGGGCACCACCATCGATCGCCAATGTGCCTCAGGCCTGCAGGCGATCGCGCTCGCCGCGCGTTCGGTGATTTTCGATGGCGTCGAAGTCGCAGTCGGCGGCGGCGGTGAATCGATCAGTCTCGTGCAGAACGATCACGCCAACAAGTTCCACACCCAGGATCCGGCGCTGCTCAAGATCAAGGGCGACGTCTACATGCCGATGCTCGACACCGCCGAAACGGTGGCCAAGCGCTACAACGTCTCGCGCGAGGCGCAGGACGAATACTCGCTCGAGAGCCAGCGCCGCACCGCGGCGGCTCAACAGGGCGGCAAGTTCAAGGACGAGCTCGCGCCGATCACGACGCAGATGGCCGTCACCGACAAGGCGACCGGCGCCGTCAGCATGAAGGAAATCACCCTGTCGCAGGACGAAGGTCCGCGCCCGGAAACGACCGCCGATGGCCTTGCCGGCCTCAAGGCCGTGCGCGGTGATGGCTTCACCATCACCGCCGGCAACGCCAGCCAGCTCTCGGACGGTGCTTCGGCAACCGTGATCATGAGCGACAAGGAAGCTGCCAAGCGTGGTCTCAAGCCGCTCGGCATCTTCCGCGGCTTCGTTTCGGCCGGTTGCGAGCCGGACGAGATGGGCATCGGCCCGGTGTTCGCGATTCCGCGCCTCCTCAAGCGGCACGGCCTCAAGATCGACGACATCGACCTCTGGGAGCTGAACGAAGCGTTCGCGGTGCAGGTGCTCTATTGCCGCGACAAGCTCGGCATCGATCCGGAGAAGCTCAACGTCAACGGCGGCTCGATCGCTGTCGGTCACCCCTACGGCATGACCGGCGCGCGTCTCACCGGCCACATCCTGATCGAAGGCCGCCGCCGCAAGGCCAAGTACGGCGTCGTGACTATGTGCGTGGGCGGCGGCATGGGCGCCGCCGGTCTGTTCGAGATCGTGCAGTAACGGACTTAACCCGTCATTGCGAGCGTAGCGAAGCAATCCAGATAGTAATCAAGAACTGGATTGCTTCGTCGCTGCGCTCCTCGCAATGACTAACAATCATAAGGAGCATCCTCATGGATCTCAGCTTCACCAAGGAAGAACTGGCGTTCCGCGACGAAGTGCGTGCCTTCTTCCGCGATAACGTGCCGCCGGAGACGCGCCGCAAGATGCAAGAAGGTCACCACACCTCCAAGCAGGAGCTGGTGGACTGGACGCGCATCCTCAACAAGAAGGGCTGGGCGGTTGCGCACTGGCCGAAGGAATACGGCGGCACCGGCTGGACGCCCGTGCAGCAGTACATCTTCCTCGAAGAGCTTCAATCATGCCCGGCGCCGTCGCCGCTCGCTTTCGGCGTCAGCATGGTTGGCCCGGTGATCTACACCTTCGGCAACGAAGCGCAGAAGAAGCAGTATCTGCCGCGCATCGCCAATCTCGACGACTGGTGGTGCCAGGGCTTCTCGGAGCCGGGCTCAGGATCAGACCTTGCCTCGCTGAAGACCACCGCGAAGAAGCAGGGCGACAAGTACATCATCAACGGCCAGAAGACCTGGACGACGCTCGCCCAGCACGCCGACATGATCTTCTGCCTTTGCCGCACCAATCCGGAGGCGAAGAAGCAGGAAGGTATCTCCTTCATCGTCTTCGACATGAAGTCGAAGGGCGTGACCGTCCGTCCGATCCAGACCATCGACGGCGGCGTCGAAGTCAACGAAGTGTTCTTCGATGACGTCGAGGTGCCGGTCGAGAACTTGATCGGTCAGGAGAACAAGGGCTGGGACTACGCCAAGTTCCTGCTCGGCAACGAGCGGACCAACATCGCCCGCGTCGGCATGTCGAAGGAGCGCATCCGCCGCATCAAGCAACTGGCATCGAGCGTGATGGCCGGCGACCAGCCGATCATCAAGGATGCCCGCTTCCTCGAAAAGCTCACCGCGACCGAGATCGAGCTCAAGGCGCTGGAGCTGACGCAGATGCGCGTCGTCGCCAACGAGAGCAAGAACGGCAAGGGCAAGCCGGATCCGGCGTCCTCGATTCTCAAGATCAAGGGCTCGGACATCCAGCAGACCATCACTGAACTCCTGATGGAGGTGACCGGTCCGTTCGCCATGCCGTATGCGACAGGCGACGAAGGCCGCAACGAGCCGGATGATTGGGCGTCGCCGATCGCGCCGGGTTACTTCAACTACCGCAAGGTTTCGATCTACGGCGGTTCAAACGAAATCCAGCGCAACATCATCGCCAAGGCGGTGCTGGGGCTTTGACGACGCGAGGTTGTCATTCCGGGGCGGCGCATTGTGCCGAACCCGGAATGCAGCGAGCCGCGAGTCAGATGAGACATGGATTCCGGGTCTGCGCCTGCGGCGCATCCCGGAATGACAAGGTATAAATTGAGGGTGATACATGGATTTTGATTTGTCTGAGGAGCAGCGGCTTCTCAAGGAAAGCGTCGACGGCTTGCTCGCGAACTCCTACGACTTCGAGTCTCGCAAGAAGTATGCGGCGGAAAAGGGCGGCTACAGCAAAGCGCAGTGGAGCAAGTTCGCGGAGCAGGGGCTGCTCGGCCTTCCGTTCAGCGAAGAAGACGGCGGCTTCGGCTCTGGCCCGGTCGAGACGATGATCGTGATGGAAGCGATGGGCCGCGCGCTTGTGCTCGAGCCGTATCTCGCGACCGTTATCCTCGGCGGCGGTTTCCTGCGTCACGGCGGCTCGGCCGCGCAGAAGCAGGCGTATCTGCCCGGCATCATCGACGGTTCGAAGACGATGGCGTTCGCGCAGCTTGAAAAGAACTCGCGCTACGATCTCGCCGACGTTGCGACCACGGCGAAGAAGAAAGGCGACGGCTGGGTCATCGATGGCGAGAAGTTCGTCGTCCTGCACGGCGACACGGCGGACACGCTCGTCGTCACCGCGCGCACCAAAGGCGGCCAGCGCGACAAGACCGGCATCGGCGCGTTCCTCGTTCCGGCGAATGCCAAGGGCGTCACCATCAAGGGCTATCCGACCCAGGACAGCCTGCGCGCCGCTGACATCACGTTCACCAACGTCGAGGTTGGCGCAGATGCCGCGATCGGTAATCCGGAGAACACGCTGCCGCTGATCGAGCGCGTTGTCGACGATGCCCGCATCGCGCTGTGTGCGGAAGCGGTCGGGGCGATGGAGGAATCGCTCAAGACCACGATGCAGTACATCAAGGAGCGCAAGCAGTTCGGTGTCGCGATCGGCACCTTCCAGGTGCTGCAGCATCGCGGTGCGGACATGTTCGTGGCGCTCGAACAGGCACGCAGCATGTCGTATCTCGCGACCATGGCCGGCAATATCGATGACGCGAACGAACGCGCGAAGTCGGTGGCGGCGGCGAAGGTGCAGATCGGCCGTTCGGCCCGCTACGTCGGCCAGCAGTCGATCCAGCTGCATGGCGGCGTCGGCATGACCATGGAGTTCAAGATCGGCCACTACTTCAAGCGGCTGACCATGATCGAGAGCCTGTTCGGCGACGCCGACTTCCATCTGCGCCGCGTCGCGGACGCGGGCGGGTTCGTCAGCCAGCAGTAATCGTCATCAGGGGAAGCCAGGCGGCTTCCCCTTTTTCGTTGCGGGGCCTTCGACAGGTTTCGCAAAAGCAATCAACATCAAGAAAATCGGAGGGAGTGTCGCCATGGCCAAATCACCGTGGGACCTGACCGGCAAGGTCGCGATCATTACCGGCTCCAGCCGCGGCATCGGCCGCGCGTCGGCGGAACTGCTGGCGCAGATGGGCGCCAAGGTCGTGGTCTCGAGCCGCAAGGCGGATGCCTGTGAGGAAGTCGCGAACGGCATCAAGAAGGCCGGCGGTGATGCCATCGTCATCCCGTGCAACATCTCGCGCCAGAATGAAGTCCATGCACTGGTCGACGGCACGGTGAAGCATTATGGCGGCCTCGATATCCTGGTCTGCAACGCAGCGGTGAATCCGTACTACGGCCCGCTGCTCGACATCACCGACGAGGCCTTCGACAAGATCATGGGCTCGAACGTGAAGAGCAACATCTGGCTTGCCGCGCGCGCGATCCCGAAGATGGCTGAGCGCGGGCAGGGCTCCGTCATTATCATTTCCTCGATCGGCGGCCTGCGTGGGTCGACCGTCATTGGCGCCTACGGTATCTCGAAGGCGGCGGACTTCGCGCTCGCCCGCAGCCTCGCCGGCGAGTGGGGTCCGAAGAAGATCCGCGTCAACTGCATCGCGCCCGGTCTGGTGAAGACGGATTTCGCCAAGGCGCTGTGGGAAGACGAGGAGCGGCTGAAACGCCGCACCGCCAACACGCCGCTGCGCCGGATCGGCGAGCCGCACGAGATCGCGGGCGCGGTCGGTTACCTCGCCTCCGACGCCTCGACCTTCATGACCGGCCAGACCATCGTCATCGACGGCGGCGTGACGACGGCGTCGGTGTGATTCCGATGCCAGCGATTACGCCCTCTCCCCTTGTGGGAGAGGGCATGACGGTGTTCCCCACAAGTGATGTTGGGTGAGGGGTAATCCTCGACCCCTCACCAGGTTTCTCGCTGCGCTCGAAACCACCCTCTCCCCACAAGGGGAGAGGGAAAGAACGTTGACGCCAGCCGCCGCAATCGCTTTCCTTGCGATCAACAAGCCAAACGCAAAGCTTGAGGAAACGCCGTGGCCACGCACATCCTTGCCATCGATCAGGGAACGACCTCGTCGCGGGCGATCGTGTTCCGCAGCGACATTTCCATCGCCGCCATCGCGCAGCAGGAATTCCCGCAGCATTTTCCGGCCTCCGGCTGGGTCGAGCACGAGCCCGACGACATCTGGAATTCGACGCTCGGCACCTGCCGCGAGGCGATGGCGAAAGCGAAGGTTGCGGCATCCGACATCGCCGCCATCGGCATCACCAATCAGCGCGAGACAACGGTGGTGTGGGATCGCGCGACCGGCCGCGCCGTGCATCGTGCCATCGTCTGGCAAGATCGCCGCACCGCGGACTTCTGCGCGAAGCTGAAATCCGGCGGCCACGAGCCGATGATCTCGGCCAAAACCGGTTTGATTATCGATCCATATTTTTCCGGCACCAAGGTCGCGTGGATTCTCGATCAGGTGCCGGGCGCGCG
>JBEIPX010000359.1:0-3848 GCA_040376815.1 Bradyrhizobiaceae bacterium | reverse complement strand
TAGGTGGCGTCCTCGCCTGCGCACTCGTACGGCGTGACGTAACCGCCGGGCTCGCGCTTGTCGATCACGAGGCAACCCGGCGCCTTGCGCAGGATATCACGCGCCTGCTCTGGCGAGATCGGACGTTCGAACTCGACATTGACGGCTTCCGAGTGGCCGATGAACACCGGCACGCGCACGCAGGTCGCGGTCAGCTTGATGGCCGGATCGAGCATCTTCTTGGTCTCGACCATCATCTTCCACTCTTCCTTCGTGTAGCCATCCTCCATGAACACATCGATGTGGGGAATGACGTTGAAGGCGATGCGCTTCGGAAACTTCTTCATTTCCAAATCGCTGTTGGTGTAGACCGACTTGGTCTGCGCAAACAGTTCGTCCATGCCGTCCTTGCCGGCGCCCGACACCGACTGATAGGTCGCGACAACCACGCGCGTGATCTTCGCGAAATCATGCAGCGGCTTCAGCGCGACGACGAGTTGCGCCGTCGAGCAGTTCGGATTGGCGATGATGCCGCGCTTGGTGAAGCCCACGACCGCGTCGGCGTTCACTTCCGGAACGATCAGCGGCACATCGGAATCGTAACGGAACGCCGACGAGTTATCGATCACGACCGCGCCTTGCGCTGCGATCTTCGGCGACCATTCCTTCGACGTCTCGCCGCCCGCCGACATCAGGCAGATGTCGACGTCCGAGAAGTCGTAATTGTCGAGTGCTTTCACTTTCAGGGTTTTGTCGCCGTAAGAAACCTCCACGCCGATGCTGCGGCGGGACGCCAGCGCCACGACTTCGTTAGCCGGGAAGCTGCGTTCGCTGAGGATGTTGAGCATCTCCCGGCCCACGTTGCCGGTCGCGCCCACGACTGCGACCTTGTAACCCATCGTTCACTCTCCGAGGAAATATCCCTCCCGCCGCGCGTGGCGGTAAAGGGAAGAGGGTGCGCTTCTATGCGAGAAATGACGCAAAGACAACGTCATCACGCCCATCAGGCACGCACCGCAGCCACGTTGACCATACATGGCCTCGCTTCCGGACATCTTAAAGAGCACGGAGATCCATCCGGTGCTGCGCAGTTTCGCCGACGAAGTCCAGGCGGTGATCGTGCGTTTGATGGCCTACACGGGCGGGCTTGCCGCGCTAGCCTTCATCGCCGCCGATCTGTTCTCGACTGTACCCGTGATCGCCTCGGTCGAGCCGCAGCGAGCACGCCCGGGCTGGTTCGAGGTCGCCAAACCGCACCCGGCATTCGCGGTCGCGCAGATCGATTTCGGCGGTAGACCAAGCACTTACAGCATCCGCCGGCACCCGGAAGGCGGCCGCAAGGACTCGCTGATCTGGGCAGCCGCGGGCGAAAACCCGGTTGCCGAAGTCGAAATCTTCCGTCTCGGCGGCGAAACGCCGGAGAACGCGCCCCCCGCGCCGGATCTCGCGATCCGCATGGGCCTCCTTGGCGGCGGCGAGGCTGAGGCCGCAGGGGTCATCGACACGAAATTCGGGCCGGTCAGCCTGATCCGGTTCCCCGCCCAGGAAAGCAAAACCAGGCCCTGTCTCGGCTTTGCCAGGGCCTTCGACGGGGCCCACATCCACATCACCGGATTTACCTGCAACGCGGATACCATCGCAGCTCAACGCGCCTCGATCGGCTGCGTGCTGAATCGCCTGACCCTGCTTGCCGCCGGAAGCGACAGCAAAATGGCCGAGCTTTTCGCGCGTGCGGAGCTGAAACGCGGCAGCTGCAACCTCGCACCGGGACCGGGCGACTGGGTTTCGAGCCTGCAAGAACCGCAGCTGCGCGGCCGCCTCTGATCCATTCAGCGCCGGAACGAAGCGCGACCTGGCCGCGTTCACGGGATGTTGGCCGTACTGGTGCCGCCGATCTGAAGTTCCTGCAGCGGACGCCGCAACTCAGATCAGGAACTTCAGATCGTAAGCGGCACCAGTAGATATAGACTGCCAGCACCCTTTCGTTTCCGAAGTTCGTAATGCCGGTGCCGCGATACTTGACGAACTTCGGAAACGGGGTGCTGGCTCCATTATGTCCTTGAGGTGTGACCCAAATCACCTTGTGGCCATGGTCATGACAGGGCTACAAGAGGGTCAAATCAGGACGTTCACGAGGACGCTATGACTTTGAAAATGCTCGCTGCCGGCGCCGCCGCGGCTTTCGCAGCCGTTGCCCTGTTCGGGGTCACCGCGGCCGACGCGCAGACCCAGCGCAAGAAGAATCAGCGCCCGGTGCTGGTGCGCAGTGATGGGCCGAACGTGTCGTATCAGCGCGGCCCGACCCGCATTTACGTGACCAAGCGTTCCTGGCTCGACGCCGGCACCGAAGTGCTGCCGGGCGAGCGCAAGTATCAGGATTACGCCTTCCCGCCAGGTTATTCCGCGAGCGGCAGCGCCGTTCCGCGCAACACCGTCCGCGGGCCGCTTTCGGATACGCCGTGGGATCTCGGCGGCTATCCGAGAGGAATCCCGCTTTACTGAGCGCAGTAAAAATCTCGGTATGAAAAAGCCCGGCCTCACGGCCGGGCTTTTTGTTTGCGACTTCGATGTTGCGGACGAGGCGCGTATCGCTCACGATGCCCCCATTGCAAGCTTCTGGCTGCCGAGGGCAATAATGCATTCCATCCCTGAACGCAGCGCAGTCTATCTTGCCGCTGCAAGCGTTGCCCTCCTAGCAGCGAGCGTTGCGAACGCGGCGCCGCCCGCGCAGCTCAAGGACAAATCCATTGTCATCAACTGGAGCGAGACGCGGCAGCAGCGCGACGAAAAACCGGACGGCACCTGGACTCCGGTTCGCTCCGTCAGTGCAACGCATAAACTGAGCATCTACGTCAGCACAGCCGGGCGCGTCTTCTCACGTCAGATAAATGCCACCGACGCCGGATCGGGAACAACCGAGCAGGTCGCGGGCGAACGCGGCGGATCGTATCCCGTGCGCACGCCATCATTCAGCGCTCAAACGATGACAATCATCGGTGAAGCGCGCGGAGGCGCGCGCCGCACGGTGGTAGACTTCGATGCGAGTTTCACCAGTTGCAGTGCGCGGGCTTCGACCGCTTTCGAAGGCGGTCAATCGAGCCGCTCGATCAGCCCGATCACCAAGCGGAAAGTCGAGATCGTGTCCGTTTCAGCAGGCAGCGCAAGCTGCTCGATGCAGAGCGGCAACGTGATGGGCGGCCCGTCGTAACGAACCGCCTGGATCTCCCTCAGGCATGCAGCGTTTGCAGTTCCTTGATGATCGCCTCGCCCATCTGCGACGTCGAGACGATGTTCGCGCCATCCGACTTGATGTCGGCAGTGCGCAGCCCCTTGCCGAGCGCCACGGCAATCGCTTCATCGAGCTTGTCCGCGAGCGCGCCCATGTCGAACGAATAGCGCAGCGCCATCCCGAACGACGCCAGCATCGCGACCGGATTGGCCATGCCCTTGCCGGCGATGTCCGGCGCGGAGCCGTGCACCGGCTCGTACAGCGCCTTGCGCTTCTTCGTCTTCGGATCGACGTCGCCGAGCGACGCGGACGGCAGCATGCCGAGCGAGCCAGTGAGCATCGCCGCGATGTCGGAGAGAATATCACCGAACAGGTTGTCGGTGACGATGACGTCGAACTGCTTCGGCCACTTCACGAGCTGCATCGCGCCCGAGTCGGCGAGCTGGTGCTCGAGCGTCACGTCCTTGTATTCGCGCTGATGGACCTGCGTGACGACCTCGTTCCAGAGCACGCCTGACTTCATGACGTTGCGCTTCTCCATCGACGTCACTTTGTTGTTACGCTTCTTCGCGAGATCGAAGGCGACCCGCGCGATACGCTCGATCTCGTAGGTATCGTAGACCTGCGTGTCGATGCCGCG
>JBEIPX010000081.1:0-9593 GCA_040376815.1 Bradyrhizobiaceae bacterium | reverse complement strand
GCGCGGGCAGGGACATTCGTCGCGGCGGCTCAAGGATTCCCGCAAGGGCTACGTGCGCGACTTTTCGGATTTCGAGATCGACGTCGAGACCTTCGTGCAGCAGGTGGTGATGCCGGATTGTCCGCCGCCGTACTTTGCGCTGGCGCATTCGATGGGCGGCGCGGTGATGCTGCGCATCGCGCATGCCGGCAAGCGCTGGTTCGATCGCATCGTGCTCTCCGCGCCGATGATCGATCTGCCGGGGCGCACGACCTCGATGCCGGTGCGGGCGCTGGTGCGGACCCTCCGTTACGTTGGGCTCGGCGGGCAGTACGTGCCGGGCGGCAGCGACGCGCTGATCGGCACCACCACCTTCGTCAACAATCCGCTGACCAGCGACCCGGTACGCTATGCGCGCAACTCCGCGATCTACGAGGAGGAGCCGACGCTCGGCATCGCTTCGCCGACGATCGCCTGGGCCGACTCCGCGTTTCGCGCCATGCGCGCTTTCAAAGAGGTGGATTACCCCACCCGCATCCGCCAGCCGATCCTGATGATCGCGGCCGGCAACGACACCATCGTTTCGACCGCGGCGATCGAGGAGTTCGCGTATCACACCCGCGCCGGCTCACATCTCGTCATCGCCGGCGCGAAGCACGAGATTTTGCAGGAGCAGGATCGCCATCGGGCGCAGTTCTGGGCGGCGTTCGATGCCTACGTGCCCGGCACGCCGCTGTTCGGATAGTCCGGTGAGTGGTTGCGATCTGCGATGGGTTAATCGTAGATCGTGCTCCGATGGCCGATGGCGTGGACGGTGATCACACCTTGCGTCTCGTCGAGTTGGCAAACGATCCGGTAGTCGCGGACGCGGTACCGCCAGAGACCGAACTTGTCGTGCCGCAGAGGTTTGCCGAATTCTCTCGGATCGCTGGCGGTGGCGATACGCTGATCCATATAATCGAGAATGTCCGCAGCGATCGTGCGGTCGAGCTTCTTCAGGTGCCGGAGCGCGGCCGGGCTGTATTCAATTCTTGATGCCAAGCTCTTTGCGGACCTGATCGCTGGTGAGGTGCTGGCCGCCTTCGGCAATCGAGCTTTCGGCCAGATAACGATCTTCAAGGTCCTCGATGTTGCTTTCGATCAGCTCGCGCGCGACATCGCTTTCGGAGCGCCCGGTCCGTTTGGCAAGCTCCGACAGCCGGCGTTCGATCGAGGGACTCAGCAGCACATTGAGCATCGACAAACCTGATACAGTGAATTTGAATAACCAGCGTAAGCTTATTCCTGCTATCTCGCACTGACAATCTGGCTCCAAGAAGAAAGAAAATCAGAATGTTCGGAATTCAGGATCTCGCGCTGTTCATCGTCGCCGGCTGGATTCTCATCATCACGCCGGGGCCTGACACGGCCTATATCATCGGCCGCAGCGTGCAGCTCGGCTGGCGCGGCGGATTCGCGGCGGCGATCGGCATCGGTTCCGGATGTCTCGTGCATGTGGTCGGCGCGGCGGTCGGCCTGTCGGCGATCATCGCGACGTCGTCGATGGCGTTCACTGCCGTGAAACTCATCGGTGCGGCGTATCTCATCTACATCGGCATCAAGATGCTGATGTCGCGTGGCGGTTCGCTGAACGTCGAAACCAAGGGCAAGGCCGCATCGCTGCGCGAGGTGTTCTGGCAGGGTGCGCTCACCAACATCCTCAATCCGAAGGTGGCGCTGTTCTTCCTCGCCTTCCTGCCGCAGTTCGTCGCGGCCGACGCGCCCTCGAAGCCGTTGGCATTCCTGACCCTCGGGCTGATCTTCGTCTTTAACGGCACGCTCTATTGCATCGGGGTCGCGGCGTTCGCGGCGAAGGTCGGCGGTTTGCTCAAGCGCTCGCAGAACGCGCTGAAGTGGATCGACCGCACGCTCGGCGGCCTGTTCGTCGCGCTCGGCGTGCGGCTGGCGCTGTCGGGAACGCGGTAACGAAACTAGCTCCGCAACAGCGTGCTCAGCGCGAGATACGTGCCGAGCAGCATCATCGCGATCAGGAACCACTTGCGGAAAGAGTCCTGATCCATCCGTGCGCGCAGCGCCTGGCCGAGAAACATCCCGCCGAACGCGGCGACCATCGCGATGGCACCCGGCAACGCGGTCGCCGTCGTCAGCAAACCGGCCGCCGTCAGGTTGAACGAGAGTGCGATCGTCGCGGTGGTGAAGAACACGCCGAGCGCCTGCACCAGCTCGTCCTTCTCCATGCCGATGGCCTGCATGAACGGCATCGAGGGAATGACCTGCACGCCGGTGGTCGCCGAGATCGCGCCGGTGATCAGCCCGACGATGCCGCCGACCCACTTCTGGTTCGGTTCGGCGACGGTGAAGCGCACCTTGCCGAGGCTGATCGCGGCGTAGATCACGAGCAGGCCGCCGAGAATCGCCGTCGAGATGCGCGCGTATGGCCCGGTCATCATCCCCGAGCATGACCAGATGCCGATCACGCAGCCGACCATCAGCGGCCAGAGCCGGCGCACGATGTCCTTCAGATAAGGCCCGACGAACGTCTGCCAGATGTTGGTGACGATGGCCGGCACGATAACGATCGCGAGCGCATGCGAGGGCGGCATCTGCGTCGCCAGCAGTCCGATCGAGACCGTCGGCAGTCCGAGGCCGATCACGCCCTTGACGAAGCCAGCGGTCGTCAGCGCAACGGCAATCATGATGAGGAGGGTGGTCTGTTCGGTCATGAGTTCACCGTGCGCGATGCGCGGATTGCGCACAATCTGGAATTTTCGAATACTGCCTTCGGAATAACCGAAGTCTTGTCGAAGTCATGGGAGAAGCAGTATGCGGTTTGATCTGGTCGATCTGTCGCTGTTCGTTGCGGTCGCCGATGCGCGCAGCATCACCGGCGGCGCGGCGCAGGCCAATCTCGCGCTGGCCTCGGCGAGCGAGCGCATCAAGCGGCTGGAGACGGTGCTGGGCGCGCCGCTGATCGAGCGCCGCCGCCGCGGCGTCGTGCTGACGGCCGCCGGCGAGAGCCTGCTCGGCCACGCCCGCGTCGTGCTGCATCAGGTCGATGCGATGCGCGGCGACATCGCGGCGTTCGCGCGCGGGCAGAAAGCGCATGTGCGCCTCCTCGCCAACACGTCGAGCGCGATGGAGCATCTGCCGACAGCGCTCGCGCCGTTCCTGGTGGCGCATCCGGACTTCAGCATCGACATCGACGAGATGGAGAGCGTCGATATCCTGAAAGCCGTGGCCTCGGGCATGGCCGATATCGGTGTCGCCAGCGATGCGGGTCTGCCGCAGGGGCTCGACAGCTTCACCTTCTGCGACGATCGGCTGGTGCTGATCGTGCCGGCGCGCGACGAGATCGCCGGCCGCAGGCACGTGACATTCGCCGAAGTTGCTAGCCGCAACTTCGTTGGGCTCGCGAGCGGCGCGCTGCAAAATCACATCGCCGCGCAGTCGGGCCGGCTGGGCATCCGGCCGCATCTGCGCGTGCGGGTGAAGGGGTTCGATGCGGTGTGCCGCATGGTCGAGAGCGGTGTCGGTGTGGCGATCATTCCCGAAGTCGCCGCGCGCCGTGGTGCGCAGACGATGAAGATCAAAATCGTGCGGATGAGCGACGCCTGGACCTTGCGCCGCATGGCGGTCTGCGTGCGCGACCGGAAAACGCTGGCGCGGCCTGTGCGGCAATTGTTCGATCATCTTCGGCAGGTGGCGAGAGCCTGAGGCGGGAGTGCGGACCTTGTGGAAGTCCGCAGCCAAAAGCCATCACGCTTTAGGACATGCCAAGGGCGCGGTTTCCGAATGCCTTGATCCCGAACGTTTTGGCAAACCCCGCTTCGCCGCTGCGCGTGATGGCGACGGCGCGGCTGTCTTTCGTGCGCTTGATCCAGCCGAGGTCGAAGCAGCGTATGCAGAGCGCAGCGCCGAGCTGCCCGGCGAGATGTGCGCGCCGCTCGCTCCAGTCGAGACAGGTGCGGCAGAGCGGGCGGTTGCCCTTGGTGTCGTTCGCGAGATCGATGCCGAACTCGCGCAGGAACACGCTGCCTTTGCGGGTGACCGCGCCGGCGCCATCCGAGATCACCACGTGGCCCTTGCTCGTCAGCGCATCGGCAATCGCAATGCCGAGCTTGCCGGCGAGGTGGTCGTAGCAGGTGCGGGCGGTGCGCATCGCCGTATCCGTCGGACCCGTCGGGCGATGGCGCGTCGGCCCGCTTGCGGCGACCGTCATCAGCGCTTCCATCGCCTGCGCGACGTCCGGCGAGGAGAGGCGAAAATAGCGGTGGCGGCCCTGCTTCTCGACCGCGATCAGGCTCGCGTCGGTGAGCTTGGCGAGGTGGCCGCTGGTGGTCTGGGCGCTGACGCCCGCGTGCCAGGCGAGTTCGCCCGCGGTCAGCGCGCGGCCATCCATCAGGGCGGAGAGGATGTTGGCGCGCGCGACGTCGCCGATCAGCGAGGCGACGGCGGCCAGCGTGTTGCCGGAAGCGATATTGGTCATGGAGCAAACCTATCGCGGCTGTGGGGGAAGGTCAGCCGAGGATAGTTCGGTGCAGACCGAAATGTGGCAGCAACGTTAGCTGTTCAGCAGTTTCAGCGCCGCTTCGTGCACGCGCCTGTCGCCGGCGGCGACGATGCGGCCGCCGTTATGCGCCGGCTTGCCGTCCCAGGTGGTGATGACGCCGCCGGCCCCGGTGACGATCGGCACCAGTGCGGCGACGTCGTAGGACTTCAGCTCGGTCTCGATGATGAGGTCAAGGTTGCCGCTCGCCAGCATGCAGTAGGCGTAGCAATCGCCGCCGTAGCGCGAGAGGCGCGCCTCGTTCTGTACGCGCTCGAAAATCGCGCGATCCGCGTCGTTCATCAGCCGCGGGCTGGTGGTGAACAGCGTCGCCTCGCCGAGCGTCTTGCAGCGGCGCACCGACAGCTTGCGCTCGCCGGACGGGCCCGCGTAACGCGCCGAGCCGTTGTCGCCGGTGAAGCGCTCGCCGATGAAGGGCTGATGCATCATGCCGAACACCGGCATGCCCTTGTGAAGCAGCGCGATCAGCGTGCCCCAGATCGGCATGCCGGAGATGAAGGATTTGGTGCCGTCGATCGGGTCGAGCACCCAGACGTAATCGGCATCCGTGTTCTCGTCGCCGAATTCCTCGCCGACGATGCCGTGCTTCGGAAAGCTCGCCTTGATCATCCGCCGCATCACCGCTTCCGCTCCGCGGTCGGCTTCGGTGACGGGATCGAACTCGCCGCTTTGCTTCTTGTTGTCGATGGACAGCGACGTGCGGAAGAACGGAAGGATCAGTTCGCCGGAGGCGGTGGCGAGGCGGCTGGTGAAGGCGGTGAAATCGATAACGGTCACTGCGTCTCTCCACTCAACAGCCGCGCGGGCCTGGCACGTCGTTCCGTTCAAGGCCGTATAAGAGTCCGCCGCGGCCGGCAATCACCCTTAGTCACCCTTGATCATCCTTGATCATCCTTGGGCCTTCCGGACCATCATTCCGGGCAACGGCCGATCAGTGATCCGATGGACGAGTTGGGTCCCAGAATGATCCCCAGAATGAACCTACGTCTGGTCAGTTTTTTGATTCGGCGGAAGCCGGGGCGCATTTTAAAAAACGGCATGTGAATTCATTCTTTCGGATACAGAATCAACGAAAATGCTGTAACGCCATACAGGAGTGCTTTCCTAACTATCTGAAATACTTCTTGAAAATGCCATAGCTCAAATCTAGCATTAGCAATTCAGCTATGCGCTCCATGCATGCAAAACCCTTTAATAACTCTTGAACTTTGTGCACTGCGGCTGCATATTATTGCGGTGCGGTAGCGCCTCGCGCTATCGCTGCCCTCCTTGGGCGTTTCCTCCCTAGACTTGGGCCGCTTGCTCATTGCAAGCGGCCCTTTTTTCTTGGGCGCTCCCTTGAGGGAAGATTGATCTCATCGTCATCACCCGCGAAAGCGGGTGATCCGGTAAAGCCGGGCGATGACAGGCGAGTGAGCCGAAACCGTTCAGCGCGCCGCTACTCGGCCGCCGCCTGGAACGGCCCGAGATGGCTCAGCGGCATCGCCGCGATCGCGTCCGCCAGCGCCGCGAAATCGGCCACCACCTGCGCAAAACGCGGACCGCGTTCGCGCCGACGCTCGTCCATGTAAATCGCCCGGTTCAGTTCGATCTGGATCGTGTGCAATCCGCTTGCCGGATTGCCGTAGTGCTCGGTGATGAAGCCGCCGGCGTAGGGTTTGTTGCGCCCGGTCGTATAGCCAAGCCGACGCAGCGTTTCCTCGACCGTGTCGGTGAGCACCGGCGAGCAGCTTGTGCCGTAGCGGTCGCCGATGACGACATCCGGACGCGGCGGCTCGTCCCGCGAGACGCCGACCGAGGGCATCGAGTGGCAATCGACCACGATCGCCGTGCCGAACGTGCGATGGGTGTCGTTGATCAGCCGCCGCAGCGCGCGGTGATAGGGCTTGTAGAGCAGTTCGATCCGCTTCAGCGCGTCGTCGACGCCGATGCGCTCGCGATAGATGTCCTGCCCGTCGCCGACCACGCGCGGAATGGTGCCGAGGCCGCCGGCAACGCGCATCGAGCGGGTGTTGGCGAAGCTCGGCAGCCGCCCGGTGAACATGCGCGGATCGAGTTCGTAGGGCTCGCGGTTCACGTCCACATACGAGCGCGGAAAGTTCACCCGCACGGTGCCGAAGCCGCGCGCGCCGAGGCTGCCGATCATCTCGTCCATGAACGAGTCTTCCGAGCGCCGCAGCGCCGCCAGATCGATGCGCGAGGCAGCAAGGAACTCCGCCGGATAGACGGAGCCCGAGTGCGGCGAGTTGAACACCACGGGGGCACGCCACTCCGCAGGTTCGGCAATCTCGAATGGCGGCGACAGCTCGTCGTCAAAGTCCGTCATTGCAGCGGTTCGTCCTCGCACGCGCGTTCGTTCACTATTCCGGGCAATGACAGCATATTTTGGCCCGAAACGCGCTGCCAATTGTTTTGGGAAGTGGAGAATTTCTTGTTCTGGCAGCCCTGCGCGGCGCGCCTTTCACCCGAAATTTACCAGCCGTCTGGCTTAGTGGGCCCATCGCCTTTTCAGTTCCGGAAGTGACCCCTGTCGCCATGCACAAGATCCTGCTCGCCGAAGACGACAACGATATGCGCCGCTTTCTGGTCAAGGCGCTGGAGAACGCGGGATTTCAGGTCTCGTCCTACGACAATGGCATGTCGGCCTATCAGCGGCTGCGTGAGGAGCCGTTCGAGATGCTCCTGACCGACATCGTGATGCCGGAAATGGACGGAATCGAGCTGGCGCGCCGCGCCTCCGAGCTCGATCCGGACATCAAGATCATGTTCATCACCGGCTTCGCCGCGGTGGCGCTGAATTCCGATTCGGAAGCACCGAAGAACGCCAAGGTGCTGTCCAAGCCGGTGCATCTGCGCGAATTGGTCAACGAAGTGAACAAGATGCTGGCGGCCTGAGGCCGCGGCGCGAGGGTGATTTCGCCGTTATCCGCGCCTTGCCCTGCCGGGTTTGAGCCGATATAGGGACGGCACCCCTTCGAAAGACGATTTCGGGCGCGTAGCTCAGCGGGAGAGCACTACCTTGACATGGTAGGGGTCACAGGTTCGATCCCTGTCGCGCCCACCATTCCCATCCGCAAAATCCAGCACGCTTACGACGTCGGGATCGGCAGGAATGCCGCATAGAGCATTGAAAGCGTCAGCACGTCGCTGAGCACCATTTCAACGAAGCTCCGACAAAGAGCGATATGCTGGTTCGCCGGCACGGCGCGTATGCCGTCGGTAGCGGGGCGCGCGCTGTTGCGACACTGTTCCTGTCGCCTATCCGGTCTCACCCAAGATCGCGCGGTCGAGCGCGTCGATCAGGGTCTGGGTTTCGATGAACTTGTTGCGGGCCCGTTCCGCCTTGTCCCGGTCGAACGGCGCCGCGAGCACCTTCGAGAACGCATCCCGGTCCTCGATCATCCGCTCGCGGGCTTTCTTCAACGTATCCAGCCGCTCGTTCATGGTGCGTCCTTCCTTGCCGATCGACAGGAGCCGACCGAAGCACCGCGGTGGTAACACGTATCGATGCTGGACGCCGGAAAGTCTCAGCGCCGCGTCTCGCGGCAGCCGGACGCCTTCGCCTCGGCGACCGAGCAGAGCCAGCGATTGCCCTTCTCCGGATTGTCCATCTTGATCTTCGCGTACCAGCGGCCGCCGGGCCTGTGATAGATGCACACGCCGCTGCGATTGACGTTCGCCTTGATCGCGCAGTCGGATGACGGCGGCTTCGCGCCATGTGCCGACCGCAGCAGCAGCGCCTTGCTTGCGGGCGTCACGCGCGCGGCTCCCAGCACCGGCGCGCCCGATCTGCGATTACGCCAGTCGCGCGGTGCGACGAAGGCGCCGGCCCACAGGCCCGCCTTGCTCCTGCGCGCTTCCGCCTCGTCCGCGCCGTAGCCCTTGGCTTCGCGCGCG
This sequence comes from Bradyrhizobiaceae bacterium, assembly GCA_040376815.1. Taxonomy (GTDB): domain Bacteria; phylum Pseudomonadota; class Alphaproteobacteria; order Rhizobiales; family Xanthobacteraceae; genus SG-bin9. The sequence goes on along the minus strand of JBEIPX010000081.1, from coordinate 1,150 downwards.
GAGGCGAGCGCCCAGCCGTTCTGTACCATCCATTTCTCGATGTCCTCGCCGCCCGCGGTGCAGCGGCCGAGGAGCCGTCCATGCTGGTTCGCGCCGATCTGACGGCATGTCCACGGCTTGTTTGCGGCATAGGCTTTCAGCGCGTCGCGCGCGGCAATGCCGCAGGCCCATTTCTGCCCTTTGCTGTCGAGACATTGCTGATCGGTCTGCGGCGCATCGAGCGCACCGAGGCGCAGGCGCTGGCTGCCGAACTGCACGGTGTCGCCATCGAGGATAAGCGGCGTGCCGGTGATGTCGGCGGCCTGAACCGGGACCGGCGCGAGCAAGAGAGCGGCGGCAAAAATCTTCAGACGAAATGTCATGGCGGTCCTGACGATCGCAGCGCAATACGAGCATCAGCATGATCAATTGCGGGCGCGCGTACACCTTACAATTTCGTCATGGAGGAAACGAGCTGGTGAAACGACGACGCGCCGCAGCACTTGCTGCGGCGCGCGGCCGTAATGAGCGATGCAGAACGTTTAGACCGGTTCCAGACCCAGCGCCTTGGCGCTTTCGATCCAGACCGGCAATTCGCGCTGGTAAAGCGCGTTGGTTTCCTTGAAGCCGAGCGCCGGCTCCAGCGCGAAGGTGTTGAGGATTTCCTTGACCTTCGGATCGCTGTTTGCCGCCACGATCAACTGCGCCAGCCGGTCGACGATCGGCTGCGGCGTCGCCTTCGGCACGGCCCATCCCGTGAAGCCGCTCACGGTGAAGAATTTCGACGTCGCGCCGAGCTCCGGCAGCGTCTTGACGTTGGGAATCGCCGGGACCTTTTTCGAATGGACCGCAAACAGAACGCCGTTGTTGCTTTGCAGGGCGGATTGCGCGGCGGTGTAGCTGCCCATCGCGACATCGAGCGTGCCTTCGATCAGCCCGGTCCACATCGGCGCCTCGCCGCGATAGTGGATCGGCTCGATCTTCAGCCCATACTGCTTGTTGAGTTCGTTGATCGTCATGTGCGGCGCGGAGCCGGCGCTGTAGGTGCCGAAGTTCACCTTGCCACTCTTCTTCGCGAAGGCGATGAAGTCGTCATAGGTCTTGATGCCGGTCTTCGGGTTGGCGACGAGCAGAAGTCCGGCGCCGGGGATCACGCTGATCAGCGTCAGAT
>JBEIPX010000435.1:0-3021 GCA_040376815.1 Bradyrhizobiaceae bacterium | reverse complement strand
CGTCGAGACCGTCAACGAACTCGAATTCCTGCGCAATGAATCCTGCGACCAGGTGCAGGGCTATTACGTCGGCCGGCCGGCGGCGATCGGCAAGTTCCGCGAGATTACGACCGGGGCTGCGACCGAGCTGCCCGTTGATCTCGAACAGAAGGCCCGTCAGTCGGCTTGAGGCCGGCTGCGGGCGCATCTTCCGCCGGAAGCGACAGTCCAGCCTCGATCTTGCCGAGCAGCCGCTCGAACTGCTGACGCTCCACAGCCGTCAGGCAATCCAGCATTTCCGTTTCACGCTGCAACAGTCGCGGGATGAGGCTCTGATAGAGCTTGCGTCCCTCGCGGGTCAGACGCAGGCCGTATTCGCGGCGATCCTCCGCATTCTCCAGCCGCTCGACGATCCCGCGCGCGATCAGTGACGTCACCGCGCGGCTGATGGTCGATTTGTGCGTATGCGTGCTTTCCGACACCGACTGCGCCGTCGAGGGCTTGTTCCGGTAACCGAGCGTTGCGATCACCCGCCATTCCGGAATGTCGAGGCCGTAGCGGTCGCGGTATTCGACCGACAGCGCGGAACTGATCTCGGCAGCGAGCCGGTTCATGCGGAACGGGATGAACCGGAAAAGATCGAGCGTTTTCATCAATCCGTTCCCAAGGCCGGACCGGCCGTTGACCAGACAGGTGAGGGTGCTAAGATAGTTGCAAGTGAGACTATCAGGCATCGGCCGTGATGGCAATTTGCAAAGAAGATCTGATGGCCCGCGGACGGTATTCGGAGCGGCAGGCAGCATGGGCACAATGAAGCAGTTCGGCTACCGGCGGCATCCCGATCAGGATCGTGATGCGTCGCGTGCTGCGCATCATGACGTCGTCGTGGTCGGTGCGGGGCCGGTCGGGCTATCCCTCGCCATCGATCTCGCATCGCGCGGCCGGCGCGTCGTGCTGCTCGACGATGCCGACCGGATCGGCGAGGGCTCGCGCGCGATCTGCTTCTCCAAGCGTTCGCTCGAATACTGGGACCGGCTCGGCGTCGGTCAGCGCATGGTCGACAAGGGCGTGGTGTGGAAGGTCGGCAAGATCTTCTCGCGCGACGCGCTGCTCTATCAGTTCGATCTGTTGCCGGAGCCGGGTCACAAGCGGCCGGCGTTCATCAATCTCCAGCAATACTACGCCGAGGCGTTTCTCGCCGATCGCACGATGGATTTCCCGTTGATTGATTTGCGCTGGAGCAACAAGGTCACCGCGCTCGCAAAGCACAACGACCACTGCGAGCTGACGATCGAAACGCCGGACGGGCCTTACCGGCTGGCGGTGAGCTACGTCGTCGCCTGCGACGGCGCGCGCTCCGCACTGCGCGGCATGGTCGGCGCCGATTTCGAGGGTCAGGCGTTCGAGGATCAGTTCCTGATCGCCGACGTGAAGATGACCGCGGAGTTTCCGACCGAACGCTGGTTCTGGTTCGACCCGCCGTTCCACGCCGGCCGCTCAGCGCTGCTGCATCGTCAGCCTGACGATATCTGGCGCATCGACCTGCAACTCTCCCGCGATGCCGATCCGGCCGTCGAGCGGCGGCCGGAGAATGTCCGCCCGCGGATCGAGCGCATGCTCGGTCACGGCAATTTCGAGTTCGAGTGGATTTCGCTCTATCGCTTCCACTGCCGCCGGATGCGGCGCTTCGTGCATGACCGCGTGATCTTTGCGGGTGACTCGGCGCATCAGGTGTCGCCGTTCGGCGCGCGCGGTGCGAACTCGGGCCTTGAGGACGCGGAGAATCTCGCCTGGAAGCTTGCGCGGGTGCTGCGGAAGGAGGCTCCCGAGCCGCTTCTCGAAACCTACAATAGCGAGCGCAGTGACGCCGCCGACGAGAATATCCGCGAATCGACTCGCTCGACCGACTTCATGGCGCCGGCAACCGCGCAGGAAGCCCGCATGCGGCAGGCAATTCTCGCGCTCGCCAACGATACGGATTTCGCCAAGCGCATGGTCAATGGCGGGCGCCTGTCGGTGCCGTCGGTTTACGACACGCCGCTGTCATCGCTAGATGTGGATGCGTGGAGTGGCGGCCCGCCGCCCGGCGCATCGCTGATCGATGCACCGCTGCAGGATCGCGGCAAGGACGCGTATCTGAGCGACGCCTTTACCGAAAATCGCGATGGCTTCGTGCTGCTTCAGTTCGCCAATGGCGTGCCCGCGCAGACAGACGCGGATGTGCGCCGCATCCAGATCGGTGGCGGTGGTATTGCCGATCCAGAAGGATTAGCCGCGAAACGCTACGACGCGACACCGGGCACGGCCTATCTGCTGCGGCCCGACGGCTATGTCGCTGCGCGCTTCCGCCATCCGTCGCGCGAGGCGATTGCCGCCGCGCTCCGGCGCGCCAACGGTTTGCAGTGAGAGCATCATGAAACTGTCCACCAGCTCGAATTTCACCAAGCCCGACGATGCGTTTCGCGCGATCGTCGAGGCGCATCGCGGGTTGCAGGACAGCACCAGTCATGCGCTCGACACGGCGCTGGTGCTGATCCTTGCCAATCACATCGGCGATCTCGATGTGCTGAACGAGGCGATTGCGCTCGCGAAAACCCGGCTGGCGGATGCATAAGCGAACACTTGTGAAGGAAACAGAATGAATACGGCAACGACCAAAGGTTTCGCATCGACCGGAGACATGGCGGAGAAGAAGATCACGTTCTCCGAGATCGGCCCCGATCTCTACGCATTCACCGCCGAAGGCGATCCGAATTCGGCGGTGATCGTCGGCGAGGACGGCTGCCTCGTGTTCGATGCGCAGGCGACGCCGGCGATGGCGAACAGCGTCATCGAGCGCGTGCGAACGGTCACGGACAAGCCGATCAAGTACGTGGTGCTGTCGCACTATCACGCGGTGCGCGTGCTCGGTGCGTCGGCCTACAAGGCGCAGGGTATCGTCGCGTCCGCCGAAACCTACCGGCTGATCGAGGAGCGCGGTCAGCAGGATTGGGATTCGGAATATGGCCGATTCCCAAGGCTTTTCCGCGATGCCGAGAGCAT
>JBEIPX010000513.1:0-2274 GCA_040376815.1 Bradyrhizobiaceae bacterium | reverse complement strand
GGTGATGCGCAATCAGGCCGAAAAAATCCTGCGCGACCTCGATGTGGTGAAGCGCGAGGAATTCGAAGCCGTAAAGGAGATGGCGCGGCTCGCCCGCGAGGAGAACGAGGCACTGAAGGCGCGGCTCGATGCGCTCGAAGCGCGGCTTAACGTCCAACCCGGCCCGTCGATCTAGTCCAGCACGTTCCTTAAGGTTTCTCCGCGAACAGCATCTTCGCGTTGCCGTTGGCGATCTTCTTCGCGACGTCCGGCGGCAGTTGCGCCAGCCACGCGCGGTACTCGGCCATGATGGTGCCGTAGCTCGCCCAGCGCTCGCTGATCCAGGTGTCGGAGCCGATCAGGAAGCGATCCGGGAATTTCGTGAACAGGTCGCGCCATTCGGCTGACAGCTTGCCACCGCTCTCGGTAATGCCGCTGCGGTAAGACAGTTCGCCCCACAGCTTCGGATATTTCGTCAGCATGGCGGCGACGCGGGCGGGCGCCAGGCCGAAGCCGGTGTGCGCCCAGACGATCTTCGCTTTCGGATTGTGCGCGAACAGAATCTCGACGGCCTCATCGTCCGCATGCGCATGCAGATAGAGATCGTTGGCGACGGAGAAGTCGACCGCCTTCTTCACCCAGTCGCTTTCGGCGGCCTTGCCGTGGATGTGAAACTCGCCGATGCCCCTGTAATATCCGCGCTTGAACTCGTCCTGCACCAGATCGAAGATCGTCGGGTCCTTGAACCAGGTTTGGATGTCGGGCCGCACACGATAGGGCCGGATGAACGGCACCACCCAAAGGCCGGGCGCCTTCGCGGCCATCAGTGCATGGGTGCCGTCGTTCGGGCGGCTGGTGGCGAGGATGCCGGTGACGTTGTGCGTTTTGAACAGCGCCAGCACTTCGTCGAGCGAATAATACGGCTTCGGCTCCCAGTTGTAATGCAGGTGCGCGTCGAAAATTTCGATCGGCTGTTGCGCGCGAACGGGTACCGTTGCGGCGATGCAAATTGCGAGACCGACAATGATGCTGCGAGTAAAAGCCATGAGCCACCAGTCATTCTGAAACACACGCACTATATGCAGCCGCGTGCATCCTGTCGCCCTCCCAATGCGTCCCATGACGCACGTGGTATCTGGAAATCGCCGTTGCGGCAGGACATAGTGCGGCAGCCAGTTCAACTGAGACTTCAGCGGAGATTTTGATGAAAATCAGCGCGCGCAATCAGCTCAAGGGCAAGATCGTCGCCATCGACCATGGGGTGACCACGACGCATGTGAAGATCGACGTCGGCGGTAACGTCATCACCGCGGCGATCACGAAAACGTCAGCCGATGAGCTGGGCCTCGCCGTCGGCAAGACGGCGACCGCCATCGTCAAGGCGAGCGACGTGATGGTAGGGGTCGATTGAGCGATCGTCCGGCCAAGGATGCCACCCGTCCCGGCGAGGTTGAAATCCCTCTGCCGGATCGGGTCGATGCGGGGCTGGTCTTCATCGGCCGCATCCGCACGCCCTATCCATCGCGCGCCGAATGTCCGCGGCAAGGGCGCTCGACCGGGCCGGTGTGCCGGGTCGAGATCGATCCGCAATGGCGCGCGGGCCTGAAGGGGCTCGGCCAGTACGCGCGTGTCGAGGTGATCTACTGGATGCATCTGGCGCGGCGCGATCTCATCCTGCAAAGCCCGAAGGCGAACGGCCAGACCACCGGCACGTTCTCGCTGCGCTCGCCGGTGCGGCCGAACCCGATCGCCACGTCGCTGTGCGATCTCGTCGGCGTCGAGGACGATGCCATTCTCGTGCGCGGCCTCGATTGCGTCGACGGCACGCCGTTGCTCGATCTCAAACCTTATCGCTGCGATTACAGCCCGCTGGCTCCGACCAAGGACAGCGCATCCGAGCCGCTGCTGTGACGCCGGTCGATCGCCGCGCATTCGTTTTAGGCGCGGCGAGCGTGGCGATGTTTCCTGTACCTGCATTCGCTGCGCGCAGCGTGACCGACTCGGCGAAGCGCAGCGTGACCTTGCCTGACAGCATCGGCCGCGTGTTCGCGGCCGGCGGGCCTGCCTCGGTTGTTGTCTATGTGATGAAGCCCGATGCGATGATCGGCTGGCCGCGTGCGATCCGCGGCGAGGAGAGGCCGTTCATCGCGCCGGCACAGCGCGACCTGCCGGAAGTGGGATTGCTCACCGGGCGCGGCGATACGGCGAACGTCGAAATCGTGCTGAAGATGAAGCCGGATCTGATTGTCGACTTCGGCTCGGTGCGCGACACCTTTGCTTCGCTTGCGACTTCGG
>JBEIPX010000465.1:0-2768 GCA_040376815.1 Bradyrhizobiaceae bacterium | reverse complement strand
CGGCCGCGAACAGAAACAGGTCCGGTTCCGGCTTGCCGCGCTTCACCTGCGAGGCCGAGAAGATATGCGGCGCGAAGCGGTCGTACAGACCGGCCCGGGTCAGTCCAGTCCGGATTTTTTCCGGCGTTCCGCTAGAGGCCACACAGATGTTGCGGGCGATCTGATCAAGCGCTGTTGCGACGTGAGGTACGCCTTCAACCGTCCGCGCAAGCTCCTCGATCTCGTCTGTCTTCATTCTCAGAGTGAAATCATCCGGCAATCTTCGGCCGAGCTCCGCTTCGATTTCACGGCGCGATTCGGCCTCGGAGCGTCCAAGAAAGCGATCGAACACCTGATCGGCCGTAATGGCATAGCCAATTTCGCACAAGGCTTTCGCGTGCATGCGGCAGGAGATCACCTCGCTGTCGACGAGGACGCCATCGCAATCGAAGATGATGAGGTCGATGGGCATGCGGGCGTTAGTCGCCCTTACTTCTCGGATTTGTCGTCGAGCGGCACGCAGTAAAGCTCGAGCCGGTGGTCGACCAGCTTGTAGCCGAGCTTGCGGGCGATCTCGGCTTGCAGCTTCTCGATCTCTTCCGAGGTGAACTCGATCACCTTGCCGTCGCGCAGGTTGATCAGATGATCGTGGTGACTATCCGGCATCGGCTCGTAGCGCGCGCGGCCCTCGCGGAAGTCATGCCGCTCGATAATGCCGGCATCCTCGAACAGCTTTACGGTACGATAGACGGTCGAAATCGAAATCTTGTCGTCGATGGCGACGCAGCGGCGATAAAGCTCCTCGACGTCCGGATGATCGTCCGCTTGCGCCAGCACGCGCGCGATGATGCGGCGCTGCTCGGTCATGCGCATGCCGGTCTGGGCGCAGCGCGCTTCGATCGAGGTGCGGCTCATGGAAGGCGAGGACTTCAGGGCGGTCATGCGGAGTTTCCAGCCATGATGTAAGGAGGCAAGTTTCGCATCGGCGGGGGCTTACGACAAGTCACGCCGGAGCACCAGCGCATTCAAATCCTGGCCGTTGGAATCGCGATAATATCGCTCGCGGCGGCCGACCGGCTGGAATCCGGCCCGCTGATAAAGCCGGCGCGCGGGCTGGTTGTTCTCCTCGACTTCGAGGAACACGGTGCGGATGCCGCGGCCCGCGAGATGCCCGAGATGGATCGACAAAAGGTCGCGCGACAAGCCGCGCCCGCGGTGTTTCGCTTCGACGGCAATGGAAAGCAATTCGGCTTCATCGGCGGCAAACCGCGAGACGGCAAATCCGATGACGCGATGTCCGAGCCGCAACCGGTGCACGAGCGTGTTGCGCTCGGTGAGCATCTGGTCGAACTCGCTTTCGCCCCAGCCGCGATGGAACGAGGCGTCGTGCAGTTGCGCGAGGCGTTGCGCGTCACGTGCCGTCGCCGGTTCGATCGCGGGTGTGCCGGGTGCGAACAGGCCTTTTAGCCAGGCAATCACGGAGCGGCCTGGGTTACGCGCGGCACGGGCGCGGCCTGCGGCTTCGCATCGGGCGGACGCAGATAAAACGGCCGCGCCGGCGCGGTGTTCGGATTTGCGGCCGCACCGAGCCACGCCACCCACGCGATATCGGGCGCGGGATTCTGGTCGATTTTCACCGGCGGCAACGCCTGCGCGGGCCAGCGCTCGGCCAGCAGCTTCGCCGCGTTGCCGACGAGACGCGGCGCACCGAGCCGCGACGCCGCGAGCGCCTCGGCAACGGGCGCGACACGCGCGCGGATCAGGCTGTTGCCGTTGCCGCCGACGACCTGGAAGTAGACGTGGTCGTGCCGCGCATCGATTGCCGAGATGATCGGATGTTCGCTGCTCTCGCTCACGAGGGGCGCGGCGTAGGCGCTGAGCGTGGTGACGCCGACGGCGGGCTTGCTGGCCGCGAGCGCAATGCCGCGCGCCGCCGAGAGGCCGACGCGAAGACCAGTAAAGCTGCCGGGGCCGGTGGTAACGGCGATGCGGTCGAGCCGGTCGAACCCGATGCCTGCATCCTTGATGACGCGCGCGATCAGCGGCATCAGCGCTTCGGCATGGCCGCGCGGCATCGGCAGCGACTCAAGCGCAATTGTCTTGCCCGCAGCAGTGTCGAGCACGCAGGCGGCGCAGGCTTCGAGGGCGGTATCGATGGCGAGGATCAGCATGGAAGAAGGTATAGCAGAGCGGTATCTCGCGCGTCATGCCCCGCAAATGCAAGATCGCCCGCTTTCGCGGGCGATGAGGTCATCTGAATCGAGCTGATTTTTACCGATTACATCGGCCGGACTTCGACCACCTCGGGCACGAAGTGCTTCAGCAGGTTCTGGATGCCGTGCTTCAGCGTCGCGGTCGACGACGGGCAGCCGGCGCAGGAGCCCTTCATGTCGAGATAGACGACGCCTTCCTTGAAGCCGCGGAAGGTGATGTCGCCGCCGTCGTTGGCTACGGCCGGGCGCACGCGCGTCTCGATCAGGTCCTTGATGGTGGCAACCGTCTCGGCATCGGACTCGTTGAAGAATTCTTCCGCCTCGTCGTCTTCTTCCACTTCGCCGTCGGCCATCAGCGGCGCGCCGGACATGTAGTGCTCCATGATCGCGCCGAGCACGGCCGGCTTCAGGTGCTGCCAGTCGCTGTCGTCCTTGGTCACGGTGACGAAGTCGGAGCCGTAGAACACGCCGGTCACGCCCGGGACGGTGAACAGTTTCGCGGCCAGCGGCGAGCGGATCGCGGTGTCGCGGCTGAACTCCATCGTGCCCGACGACAGCACGGTGCGGCCTGGGATG
>JBEIPX010000540.1:0-2081 GCA_040376815.1 Bradyrhizobiaceae bacterium | reverse complement strand
TTCAGATCGGGATCGAACACGATCGAGTCCCATGCGGTGCCGCCGCCGCCGTTGATCCAGTACTTGCCAGCCGGGTCCCACGTTTTCGCTGCCGCTTCCATCGACTCGTCTTCGTATGGTTTGCTCGGATCGCCCGGCACGACGAACCAGCGCCACTTCTGATCGCCGTTCTCGGTATCATAAGCCGTAACGTAGCCGCGCACGCCAAACTCAGCGCCGCCGTTGCCGATGATGACCTTGCCGTTGAACGCGCGCGGCGCGCCGGTGATGGTGTAGGACATCTTCTTGTCGATGATGGTGTCCTTCTCCCAGACCTTCTTGCCGGTGACCGCATCGAGTGCAATCAGCCGGCCGTCGTAAGCTGCGACGAACACCTTGCCCTTATAGAGGGCGACACCGCGATTGACGACGTCGCAGCAGCCTTTATAGCCGGCCTCGCGTGAGACCTCGGGATCGAAAGTCCAGATGCGCTTGCCGGTGCGAACGTCGACAGCATGCACAACACTCCACGACGCCGTGACGTACATGATCCCGTCGACCACGAGCGGTGTCGCTTCAACGCCGCGCTCGGATTCGAGATTGTACGTCCACATCAGGCCGAGGTTCTTCACGTTATCGGCGTTGATCTGATTGAGCTTGCTGAAGCGCGTCTCCGCGTAGTCGAGGCCGTAGTTCAGCCAATCCTTCGTCGTCGATGCATTGGCGCGGATCGCGGCGGTATCGACTGCCGATGTCACCGCTTTGATGTGTTCCGGTGAACCCTTCGCGGGTGTGTTCTGCGCAAAGCCATGACCAGCAAGTGCTACCGACCCAATCAACGCCATTGCTGTGAGGGCGCTGCGGCCCGGTGATGTCGTGAGAGAGCGGCGAACGAAAGCAATCCGACGAGCGAGATCAATCATCAAATCCTCCCTGCGAATGCATCGGCGATGCACTCCGTTTCCGGCCTCTGACGGACCATTGGAAAAATTCTAACGGCGATTTGAGATCGGTCAACGCACCAACATTGGCCGCTTATCATCACGGCCGGCAGAGTGATTGCGGAACAAACTGAAACACGTTCAGTTGCGATGCACGCATCGAGTCCTGAAATCGGCAGATGCGTTGCGGCATCTCCCTGATCTACAGCAGCAATTCCGTTGCGGTGGACGAAACGTAATTTGCGGCCTCAGGCAGTGGAGCCACGCAACGCGGCCGCGATCGCATCGAGACCGTCGGTCAGTGCCGCGGGGCCGGGCTGCAAGATCAACGGAGATTTGATTTCTACGATTCGGTTGTTCCGTACGGCAGGAATATCGCTCCAGCCCGGGCGTTGACGAATGGCATCAAGCACGACTTTCTTGCCGCACCATGATGCAAGGATGACGTCCGGCATTCGTGCACGCACGGCATCTGCCGAAATGATGCGATCCTTGGCGGCCTTCTTGCGGCTGAGTTCCGGAAAGACATCGTCACCGCCGGCGATGGTTATAAGTTCGGATACCCAGCCGATCCCGCTGATCAAGGGATCGTTCCATTCCTCGAAGTAGACGCGCGGCCGCAGCCTGTTCTGCGCCGCACGCGAGAGCTGCTCCAGCCGCAGTTCGTAACCGCGCGCAAGCGTATCCGCCTTGTCAGCACAGCCGACCAGCGCGCCGAGGGTACGGATCATGGCAAGAATGCCGGCGATATCGCGCTGGTTGAAGGCGTGAACGGCGACGCCCGCCCTGATCAGGCCCGCAACGATGTCGGCTTGCAGATCCGAGAACGCCAATACGAGATCAGGCTGAAGCGCCAGAATCTTCGGAATGTCCGCCGAAATGAAGGCCGAAACGCGTGGCTTTTCCTTGCGCACCTGCGGCGGTCGCACGGCATAGCCCGACACGCCGACGATGCGATCCTGCTCGCCGAGCAGGTAAAGCGTCTCAACCGTCTCTTCCGTGAGGCAAACGATACGCGACGGCGGAAAGCCACTTATCTTCTGCACGTGTTCTTGTCGCAAAGCCGGTTCCCACTTTTGCGGAACACGCGCGTGCTCATGTGAGGTCGAAGACCTCGCCGCCATAGCCGGCTTCGAGCGGGATACGCAGCTGCCGCTTCTT
>JBEIPX010000313.1:0-4273 GCA_040376815.1 Bradyrhizobiaceae bacterium | reverse complement strand
GTGATCATGGGTCACGAGGTGCTGGGCAAGCTGGTTGCGAAGGGCCCGGAAGCGCCGATCGCCGACAGTGAAATTGGCAAGACCTTCCTCGTTTACCCCTGGCTTGGCTGCGGCACGTGCGAGATCTGCCTGCGCGATGAAGAGAACTATTGCCCGAAGCCGTCGTCGATCGGCGTTTATCGCCCGGGTGGTTATGCCGAGAAGTGCCTCGTGCCGCATCCGAAGCATCTGGTGGACGTGACCGGTGTCGATCCGACGCTGGCATCGACCTACGCCTGTTCGGGCATCACCGCCTACAGCGCGCTGAAGAAGGCCGAAATCAACAAGGAGAAAGATCTCCTCGTGATCATGGGTCTTGGCGGCGTCGGCATGAGCGGGCTCCTGATTGCGAGCGCGCTCGGTTTCAAAAACATCGCGGTCGCCGATATCGATCCGGCGAAGCGCGAGCTGGCCATGGCCAATGGCGCCAAGCTGGTTGTCGATCCGCGTGACGCGAATGCGATGGCGACATTGCAGGCGCAGCCGGGCGGGGTCGCTGCGGCCGTCGATTTCGTCGGCGCCAAGGCGACGGCGGATTTCGCCATCGGCGCGCTCCGCAAGGGCGGTTTCTATATCGTCGTCGGTCTGTTCGGCGGTGACGTTACACTGTCGGTGCCGCTGATCGTGTTGCGCGCGATCACCGTGCGCGGTTCTTACGTCGGCAACCTCAAGGAGCTGCGCGAACTGATCGCGCTGGTGAAGTCCGGCAAGGTCAAGCCGATGCCGGTCGAGACGGTGTCGCTCAACGGCGTCAACGATGCGCTGGATCGCCTGCGCGCCGGCAAGGTCAAGGGCCGGCTGGTGATCGCGAACGGCTGATCCGACCATCCGAAATGTAAAGAGCCGCCCGTTCGGGCGGCTCTTTTTTGTTGTGCGAGCGGGCGCGGTCACTTGGCCTTGAGGAATTCCTCGACTTTCAGCAACACGAACTCGTTGTCGTCCGCCTTGTTTGGCTCGCGGCTCGACGAGTAGGGCAGGTTGTTGTCGTTGCCAACGATGATATGCGAGGCATCGACGATCTCGACGTTCTCGATGGTCCAGAACGGGAAGGTGAGCGCGCCGTTGTTCAGCGGCTTGCGCGCCTTCTTGTCCGGATCGGCAATGTTCATCAGATCGATCGAGCCGATCTTGCGCACCGGGCCGTTCACGTTCGCCTCCGACATCTCGATCTTGTAGACGCGCTTGAACTTGGCGAGGTTGTGGAAGCAATCCGGCTTCTTCGCGCCTTCGCAGGCCTTGTCGGCCGTGCCTTCGCCGTTGTCGCGCTCGATGATGAGTGCGGTCGTCGCGTCGATCATGTTGAAATCGCCGATGGCGAGATCGTTCTGGTCGAGTACGTACTTCCAGTGGCGGCCGGTCCACTTGTTCTCGGCGACGCTGAACTCGAGAATGCGCAGATACTCCTTGCCGTCGGCGGTCTTTTCCCAATCCTTCTTCTCGGCATCCCACATCGGGCCTTCGAGCAGCGGATAGAGGAACTTGCCGTCCGGCGAGGAGGCCATGCCTTCGTAGCCGCGCGAGCGGCGGACGTTGAAGCTGGCGGTCGCAGTCGGCGTCGCAGGCGAGGCGACGGCGTAGTGGTCCGGCGAGCGCGCCGGCTTGCCATCGACCAGCGTGTCGAACACGGCCTCGACCTTGCCGGTCTTGTCGGCGCGGATCAGGTAGGGACCGAACTCGTCGCCGATCCAGATCTTGTCGCCGATCAGCTGAAAGGCTTCGAGATCGAAATCCGAGCCGGTGAGGTAACGCTTGTCGGTGGCTTCGTTGGTAATGCGGAACGGCACCTTCTTGTCGGGATCATGCAGGAAGACGGTCGCGACGCGGTCGACCATGCCCTTGTCCCAGTTCATGCGATAGGTGTGCAGATAGAGCATCGAGTCCGGCGAGTTGGCTTTGGCGCCGAAGCCGTTATCGGTCAGCACCATGTAGCTGCCGTCGGACAGCTTCTTGATGCCGGAGTGGCCCTGCGCCGGCTGGCCCTTGAACGGCAGCTTCACGCCGGTCGGGCGATCGAACGACTTGCCTTCAACGGTGCCGACGGTGTCGATGCGCGGGCCGCCGGTGAACTTGCCCGGATTACGGAAATCGGCTGGCGCGTCCGCCGGCGGATCGATGAAGCTCTCGGCCGGCAGCACCACGTGGCCGGCGAGCGTCGCCGGGTACACCTGTTGAGCCGCGGCGAGGCTGGTGGTGGCAAGCAGGCCGAGCAGGCCCAGCGTCAGAGCGCGCATCAAGGTTCTCCCTGTTGGGGCGCGCTCGCTGCTTGATTGCCTCGGCCGCGCCCGATGAGATTGCGCGTCCGTTGTGGTTCCTGCCTGTGTCGGCTGCGTTACAGAGACATGACGGTTCTGCGACTATCGACAGGCTTGTGGATCGCATCTGGACCACCTGCGCGCGATGCCCTTTTCCCTCTCCCACAAGGGAGAGAGTGAGCTTTTACCCCCGTGCCGCCTTGTCCTTGGTGTTCTGCGCCATGATCGCGTCGCGCGCCTTATTCCAGTCGTCGTCGCTCCAGTCGCGCAGCTGATAGAAGTTGCCGCCCATCGCGAGCGCCTGCGCGCCGTCCATGGCGATGGTTTCGCCATTGATCCAGTCGCAGCCGCCGGAGATCAGGAAGGTCGCGAGGTTCTGCAATTCCTCCATCGTGCCGACACGCAGCATCGGGTTCATCGCCTTGGTGCGGGCACCGGCTTCGTCACCCGGCTTGATGCGCTTGCTCATGCCTTCGGTCGGAATTTCGCCCGGCGCGATGGTGTTGAGCCGGATGCCGTAGCGGCCCCATTCCGTTGCAAGCGACATGGTCATCGCGTGGATCGCGGCCTTGCTCATGGTCGAGGGCACGACATACGGGCTGCCGTTGCGCACCCAGGTCACAGTGATCGACACGACGTTGCCGCGGACTTTGTTCGCGATCCAGCGGCGGCCGACCGCGTGCGTGACGTAGAACGTGCCGTGCATGACAATATTGGCGACCGCATCGAAGCCGCGCGGCGACAGGTCCTGCGTGCGCGAGATGAAATTGCCGGCGGCGTTGTTGATGAGATCGGTGAGGGGGCCGCCTTTCCAGATCTCCTCGATCATGGCATCGACCGCGCCCGCATCGCGGATGTCGACGCCGTGCGCGACAACCTTGCCGCCATGTTCTTTCATCAGTTCACCGGCGGTTTCCTCGCACACGCTCTTGCGGCGGCCGCAGATGTGAACCTCCGCGCCGAGCTGGAGGAACCGCGTTGTCATCGCCTTGCCGAGGCCGGTGCCGCCTCCTGTCACGAGAATGCGGCGGCCTTTCAAGAGACCCTGGGTAAACATGTGCGTGTCCTCACCTGGAAGATTTCATTGTGGGCATGGCGTGGCGTCATGCATTAGTTAGTCGATTGACTAAAACGAAGGGAAGGCTACTTGTAAAGCCGGAAACGTCCTCTCGCGGAGAAGAAACAAGATGGAAGACCGGGTTTCGATTTCGATCGCCGATGGCGTCGCCGATGTGCGCCTCGTGCGCGCGGACAAGATGAATGCGCTCGACATGGCGATGTTCGAGGCGCTTGTCGCCGCCGCCACACGGCTCAAGACCGAGAAGGGCGTGCGTGCGGTTGTTCTCTCCGGCGAAGGCAAGGCGTTCTGCGCCGGCCTCGACATGGGACGCTTTCAGTCCATGGGCGAAGGCAAAGGCTCTGGCCGTCTCGGCGATCTGGCCGAGCGCACGCACGGCATCGCCAATCAGCCGCAGTACGCGGTGTGGGGCTGGCGTGAACTGCCGGTGCCGGTGATCGCCGCCGTGCATGGTGTTGCGTTCGGCGGCGGCTTCCAGCTCGCGCTTGGCGCCGACATGCGTTTCCTCTCCTCCGACGCGCGCATGTCGATCATGGAAATCAAATGGGGCCTCGTGCCGGATATGGCGGGCACGCCGATTCTGGCGAGTCTCGTGCGTGACGATATCCTGCGCGACCTTTGCTACACCGGGCGCATCTTCTCCGCGCAGGAGGCAATGAGTTTTGGCCTTGCCACGCGCATCTGCGACGATCCGCGCGCCGCGGCGCTGGAAGCCGCGCGGGAGATCGCGGGCAAGAGCCCGGATGCCATCCGCGCCATCAAGCGCTTGCTGAACAAGCTCAGCGCCGATCCGGCGCCGGCGTTGCTGGCTGAATCGATCGAGCAGAAGGCGCTGATCGGCTCGCCCAATCAGGTCGAGGCAGTGCGAGCGAACATCGACAAGCGCGCGCCGAAGTTCGCGGAG
>JBEIPX010000137.1:0-7527 GCA_040376815.1 Bradyrhizobiaceae bacterium | reverse complement strand
CTCGACCAAGAGGCCACGCGTAAGCGATGTGACCGTCGCGGCGCAGCCGATCGAATGCGCGACAATACCGTGCAGCGGGCCCACCGCATCAGCAACGCTCCGAATAGCTTTGGCGATCAGCGGAATCGGCGCGCGCTTGCCACTCGAGGCGCCGTGCGCCGGCAGATCGAACGCCGCGACACGGAAGCCTGCATCGCGCAGCGGCGCGACGAAATTGTCCATGTCTGCATGCGTACCCTCCCAGCCGTGCACCAGAAGCACTGCTGGGCGGCTTTGTTCGTCCCATTCCCAGGCTGCGATATTCTCGTCGTCCCCGAAGGAAATCGTCCGCGCGCGAGCATCCGTTGGACGCATGTCGGGAATCCGGGCTTTGCCGCGTGCTGGCGTAATGAAAATGCGGGCCGCTTGCTGCGGCGAAGGGAGAATCTGGGCGGTATCGGTCATGGCGGGTGGCCCGCATTAAATGATGATCGTCATCATATAGATTGCGAGCGTCATGTAATCCAGATAAATTTGAAACCTGGAAAGAAAACGCGGCGAGGGTGCCCGCCGCGTTGATGGCTTTACCGAAGGAAAATGAAGACTATTCGTCGTCTTCGGCTTTCTTGCCGCCGATGGTCTTCAACTTTGCGAACACCGCATCGACGTTGATGTCTTCTTGCTGCTTGGCGGTCGGTTCGTTGGCCTCGGCTTCCTTGCGGGTGGTCTCGGATGCCGGCAACAAAGTCGCGCCACCGTATTCCTGATTGATCGGCTTTTCCTTTGCGGCGCGCTGCACCTCGAAGTCGAGATCGATCTGGCTGCACAGGCCGAGCGTCACCGGATCCATCGGCGTCAAGGTTGAGGCGTTCCAGTGGGTGCGGTCGCGCACGCTCGCGATCGTCGTCTTGGTGGTGCCGACGAGGCGCATGATCTGCGCGTCCTTGAGTTCGGGATGGTTGCGGACCAGCCAGAGGATCGCACTCGGGCGCTCGTGGCGGCGCGACACCGGCGTGTAGCGCGGGCCTTTCTTTTTCTTGGCTTCGGGCAGACGCACCTTGCTGTCGGCGAGCTTGAGCCGATAGTTCGTGTCCTTTTCGGCCTTCTCGATCTCGTCGCGGGTCAACTGACCGGTCGAGATCGGGTCCATGCCCTTGATGCCCTGGGCCGCGTCGCCGTCGGCGATGGCGCGCACTTCCAGGGGGTGCATCTTGCAGAAGTCCGCCACCTGGTCGAACGACAGGGCCGTGTTATCGACAAGCCACACGGCCGTCGCCTTCGGCATCAGCGGGGCGTTGCTCATGACAAATCTCCTTTGCGCCAAATTTCTTCAGCGTTTCGCCGGGAACGGGCCCGGAACGAAACTTACGGTCATCAGCGATGACGGGGAATTAACGGCATATATAGTCTCAATGGGGGCGGAGGCGCAATGGGCCCTGAATTCGCCTTGACAGCACGCTTTAAGGGCCCCAAGTCGTTGAAAACCGATGCTGAGGTGCCTCGTGCCGGGGCTCCGATTCGGTCCGAGATCGCCCAAATGCCAGCTGAAGCAGCCAGTCCGCAGGCCAAACCGCCGCTGAAAATATTCCTTTGCTCGCCGCGGGGCTTTTGCGCCGGCGTCGTGCGCGCCATCGACACGGTCGAGCGGGCGCTGAAGCTCTATGGCGCGCCGGTCTATGTTCGCCACGAGATCGTCCATAACCGCTACGTGGTCGACAGCCTGAAGGAAAAGGGCGCGATTTTCGTCGAGGAACTGTCCGAGGTTCCGGACACCCAGGCGCCGGTGGTGTTCTCGGCCCATGGCGTGCCGAAATCGATCCCGGCGGAAGCCGAGCGGCGTAATTTCTTCGCGCTCGATGCCACCTGTCCGCTGGTGACCAAGGTCCATCGCGAGGCGGAGATCCACTTCAAGCGCGGCCGCGAGATTTTGCTGATCGGCCACGAGGGCCATCCGGAAGTCGTCGGCACCATGGGGCAGCTGCCGCAGGGCGCGGTGGTGCTGATCGAGACGGTCGAAGATGCGGATGCATTCGTGCCGAAGAATGCCAACAACCTTGCTTTCGTCACCCAGACGACGCTGTCGGTCGACGACACGGCGGAGATCGCCGCGCATCTGAAGAAGCGTTTCCCGAACATCGTCGGTCCCTACAAGGAAGACATCTGCTACGCGACCACCAACCGCCAGCTCGCGGTGAAGAAAGTCGCGCCGCATGTCGACGCGATGATTGTCGTGGGATCGGCGAACTCGTCGAACACCCAGCGCCTGCGCGAAGTTGCCGAGCGCGAGGGCTGCAAGCTCGCGTTCCTGGTACAGCGTGCGGCCGATATCGACTGGACGATCCTCGACGGCATCGAGCGGATCGGCATCACCGCCGGCGCGTCGGCGCCGGAAGTGCTGGTGGAAGAGGTAATCGAGGCGCTCGCCGCGCACTACACCATCAGCATCGACACAGTGAACGCGATCGACGAGGACGTGTTCTTCCCGCTGCCGCGCCCCCTGCGGCCCGACGCTGCCGCCGAATGAATCCGGTGTGTTGGGGCTGATGGTTCTACCGGTCAGCCACGCGTTGGTTTAAGACATCCCTGATCCGGGCACCGCGAACCAGAGGATACGGCATGGCGGTCTATACCGATGTGTCGGCCGAGGAACTGGACAGTTTTCTCGCGAACTACGATGTCGGCGAACTCCTGTCCTACAAGGGCATCGCCGAAGGCGTCGAGAATTCCAACTTCCTGCTGCACACGAGCAAGGGCGCGTACTTCCTGACGCTCTACGAAAAGCGCGTCGCGCTCGGCGACCTGCCGTTCTTTCTCGGTCTGATGGGGCATCTGAAAGAGCACGGCCTGACCTGCCCGCAGCCGGTGAAGGCGAAGAACGGCGAGGCGCTCGGCACGCTCGCCGGGCGCCCGGCCGCGATCATCGATTTTCTTGAAGGCGTGTGGCCGCGCCGGCCGAACGTCACGCATTGTGCGGGCGTCGGACAGGCGCTGGCGAAGCTGCATCTCGCCGGCGGCGGCTTTGCGATGACCCGCCGCAACGCGCTGTCGGTCGACGGCTGGCGGCCGCTGTTCGATCAGGCGGCGTCGCGCGCCGACACGCTGCAGCCGGGTCTGCGTGACTTTCTCGCCGCCGAGCTGACCTATCTCGAAGCGCGCTGGCCGAAGGGATTGCCGGAGGGCGTGATCCACGCCGACCTGTTTCCGGACAACCTCCTGTTTCTCGGCGACAAGGTCTCCGGCGTCATCGACTTCTACTTCGCCTGCAACGACATCCTCGCCTACGACGTCGCGATCTGCCTGAACGCGTGGTGCTTCGAACCGGATCACGCGTTCAACGCCACCAAGGCGCGGGCGTTTTTCAATGCGTACTCACGCGAGCGCAAGCTGTCGGAAGCGGAGCAGGCGGCATTGCCGCTGCTCGCACGCGGCGCTGCGCTGCGCTTCCTGCTGACGCGGCTGGTCGACTGGCTCAACGTGCCGCCGGGCGCGATGGTGAAGCCGAAGGACCCGCTGGAATATGTGCGCAAGCTGCGTTTTCAGCAGGGCGTGAAGAGTTTGCGCGACTACGGCGTCGAGCAGCCGGGTTGCGCCGCGTGACCGCAGCCGGGTCGACAGGCGTGAAGCTGCCGCACGTCATCGTCCATACGGATGGCGCTTGCTCCGGCAATCCGGGGCCCGGCGGATGGGGCGCGATCCTCGAATTCGGTGAAGTGCGCAAGGAGCTGAAAGGCGGCGAGCGCGAAACCACCAACAACCGGATGGAGCTGCTGGCGGCGATTTCCGCGCTGGAAGCGCTGACCAAGCCGTGCTCGGTCGATCTCACGACCGACAGCCAGTACGTGCGGCAGGGCATCACCAGCTGGATCCACAACTGGAAGCGCAACGGCTGGCGCACGGCGGACAAGAAGCCGGTCAAGAACGTCGATCTGTGGAAACGGCTCGATGAGGCGCTGAAGCAGCACGACGTGCGCTGGCACTGGATCAAGGGTCACGCTGGCCACAAGGAAAACGAGCGTGCCGACGAACTGGCGCGTGAGGGCCTCGCGGCGATCAGGTGATTACCTCGCCCCGTTTACGGGGAGAGGTCGGATTGCGTTAGCAATCCGGGTGAGGGGCTAAGGCTAAAAGTCCAACTCAATGTTGTTGCCCCTCAGCCCGACCCTCTCCCCGCGCGGGGAGAGGGAGCAGGAATCAGAGCTGACCGAGCAGCGTATCGCCGCCCGACACCTCGACCTTGCCCGGGGCTGCTTCCTTGTTGAGCTTCGTCACCACGCCATCTTCGACCAGCATCGAATATCGGTGCGAGCGGATGCCGAGGCCGTTGCCCGAAGCATCGAGCTCCATGCCGATCGCCTTGGTGAAGTCGGCATTGCCGTCGGCGAGGAAGATCGCTTCGTCGCGCTGATCGGTGTCGCGCTTCCAGGCCTGCATAACGAATGCGTCGTTGACCGAGACGATCCCGATCGTGTCGATGCCCTTGTCCTTCAATGCGTAGGCGTTGAGGAAGATGCTCGGCAGATGCATCTTGTGACAGGTGCCGGTGTAGGCGCCCGGGACGGCGAACAGCGCGACCTTCTTGCCCTTGAAGATGTCGTCGGTGCTTTTGACCTGCACGCCATCGGCGGTCATCACGCGAAACTTGGCATCCGGCAGGCGGTCGCCGACTTTGATGGTCATCTGAAACTCCTCGGATTTCCTGCTTTTTTGAACACGGCACCGGCCTGCGCAGGCCGACGGTCACCGTCCCGCAATGGCGCGCGCCGCCATCGCGATGCGGTTTAAACACAGCCAGCGGTTACTTGGAAGGCGGCCCGACGACGGTACTGAACTCGTAGGCCGTATCCTTGCCGCCAGCCTCCCGGCCGACCAGCGTCAGTTTCAAGGTGGCTCCCTCGGGAGCGGTATTCGGGGGCAGTCCGTCGAGTTCGAAGCCGAAGCGCAACACGCCATCGGCCTTCCGCTCGATCAGCTTCGGCACCGGCAAGGCCCAGTCGGGTGTCGGCCCTTCAGCGAACAGGTCAATCTGCGCGTCCGAGGGCGCCAGCACATCGACCGTCATGCGCTGCTGGCCGGTGCGGCTGACGCCGCGAATGACGAGCGGATTGTCGTCGCCGATCTTTGCGGGTTTGGGGACGGCTTCGAGCGCGGACGTCAGCGTCTTGTCCTCGGTGCCCGATGCGCCGGTGATGGCCAGTTCGAGCTTCGCTTCGACCGGAATGCAGGTCTTGTCGCAGACCGCGTAGGAAACTGTGCCGCGCAGGGTCACAGGCTTGTCGCCGTTCTTCGCGACGATCCGCAGCGGCAGCACCACCTGCTTCTTGTAACCGAATGCAGTGCCGCCCGAGCCATCGGGAAACTTCATCGGCGCCGGCCACAGCACCGTCACCGCCTCGACGTTATCGGACGCCGAAAAATCAAACCGCGGTGGGACGCCGGAATCGCCGGGCGAACGCCAGTAAGTTTTCCAGCCGGGCTGAAGCTTGAAGGCGAGCCCGCCGAGCAGCACCGTGCCGGTGCGTGGCCCCGCGATCAGGCGAACTGCGGAATGCGCTTCCTCCGCCCATGGCGAAGCGTCCTGCGCGGCGGCGCCGTTCGCGATGACGCACGCCGAGACACAGGCCGAGATTGCGGCGGCCGTGCGCAACGGGACGCGGGTGTAAGTCGATCCGAACATGCCCCGTCCTTACTCCGTGTAACCCGTGCAAACCATTGAAATACCTGTGATCCGCCGGTGAATTTGATCGGTAGCATTGATTGACACTGCGGACGCTCAATATCAGGATGATGGCATGAGTTTCGGTGAGCGCTGGAACCGGCTGGCGTCAGCATATTTGGAAGTCATTGATGGAGAGTATGTTCCGGCAAGCCGAGTTCCGAACTGCGTTCAGAATTGTGCTTATCGCCTGAAGATGCGCAACAACCGATGAGTCCGCCAATGGACCCGTTTCAAAAGAAGCTCAAGAGCAGCCAGACCAAGCCCGCCGATGGCCCGGCGGAAGGATATCTCGACGGGCAACTCTTGATTGCAATGCCGGTGATGGAGGACGAGCGCTTTGCGCGTTCGGTGATCTACATCTGCGCGCATTCGGCCGAAGGCGCGATGGGCATCGTCGTCAATCGTCCTGCCGGCAGCATCGATTTTCCCGGCCTCCTCAAGCAGCTCGACATCATCGGTGAGGCCGAGCAGATCAAGTTGCCGCACGATGCCGAAACGATGAAGGTGCTGAAGGGCGGTCCGGTGGAAACCGGACGCGGCTTCGTGCTGCATTCGAGCGACTTCTTCATCAGGAATGCGACGCTGCCGATCGATGAGGGTATCTCGCTGACCGCGACGCTCGACATCCTCAAGGCGATCGCGCGCGGCGCAGGACCGAAGCATGCGATCCTCGCGCTCGGCTATGCCGGCTGGGCGCCGGGTCAGCTCGAGAACGAGATTCAGGAGAACGGCTGGCTGCACTGTCCGGCCGATTCCGACCTGATCTTCGGCCGAGACATCAGTGAGAAGTACGATCGCGCGCTGCGAAAAATCGGCATCGATCCGGGCATGCTGTCGAACGCCGCCGGTCACGCCTGAGGCGAACCGTGCGTCATATCGCCGGTGGCGCACTCGCTCCGGCCGCGTGATCGATGATGTAGAGCCATGCGCCGTCCGGCTGCCGGCGCACGATCTCGGCGGTGCTTCCTGATGCAACGATGGCGCCATCCGGACCGACGAGTTTCCAGTCCGCGCGCAGCAGCGCAAGGTCGCCGTTCTCGATGCAGAAATTGTTGACCGATACCATTGTGCCGGGGATTTGCAGCAGCGCGCTCAACGCGCCGCTGATCTGGCTGATGCCGGCTTCGGGCATGGCGCCGGCGCCACCGACATGCACCGCATCAGGTTCGTAGAGCGCCAGCAGGTTGTCGAGATTGCGGCTGTTGAATGCGCGTGCGAAGGTCTCGTGTGTCGCCGCGGGCGTCATTATCTTGAACATCGGTAATCCCCTGTTGCTGTTGGCGGCAACGAGATCACGGGCACACAGTGCTATCCAAACGGGAAGGAACGGGATCGATGACCGGGCTCGCCGCCGTCGCCGTGCATGAACTTGATCGTCCGTCGCCGCGACGGCCTGCCGAGTGTCCGGTCGAGGACTGGATCGTGTTTCTCGGACATCGATGGAACGCGCTGATCCTCTGGCATCTCAATGCGGGCGCGAAACGGCACGGCGAACTGGCGGCGGCTCTGCCGGGCATCACGCCAAAGGTGCTGACGGAGCGGCTCGAGGGATTGGAGCAGCGTGGTCTCGTCTCGCGCTCGCAAATCGCTGCGTTTCCGCGCGGCGTGAGTTACGCCGTCTCGCAGCGGGGTGCCGGATTGATCGCGATCCTCGATCAGATCGAAGTGTGGGCGCGGCAAAGCGAGAACATCCCGCGCGCGTAAGCCAAGGCGAGAATAGCCGGAATCGGACATGGTCATTTTGAGCCTCTTTCGCGCCGCCGCGAGCCGGGTAGGATGGCTCCATGCTCAGCTTTGAAACCTGCAACGCGGCGCGGCTGCGGCGCGACCCG
>JBEIPX010000104.1:0-8372 GCA_040376815.1 Bradyrhizobiaceae bacterium | reverse complement strand
GGCGCCGGAGAAGCCCGGGGTGCCGCGCGCGATGGTCTTGAGATTGATATCCGGTGCCAGCGGCACCTTGCGGACGTGAACTTTCAGAATCTGCTCGCGGCCGACGACATCCGGGTTCGGCACCACGACCTGACGGTCGAAGCGGCCCGGACGCAAGAGCGCCGGATCGAGCACGTCGGGCCGGTTGGTGGCGGCGATCAGGATCACGCCCTCGTTGGCCTCGAACCCGTCCATCTCGACCAGCAGCTGGTTGAGCGTCTGTTCGCGCTCGTCGTTGCCGCCGCCGAGGCCGGCGCCGCGATGACGGCCGACCGCGTCGATTTCATCGATGAAGATGATGCACGGCGCATTCTTCTTCGCCTGCTCGAACATGTCGCGGACGCGCGAGGCGCCGACGCCGACGAACATTTCGACGAAGTCAGAACCGGAGATGGTGAAGAACGGCACGTTGGCTTCGCCCGCGACCGCACGCGCGATCAGGGTTTTACCGGTGCCCGGAGGACCGACGAGCAGCACGCCGCGCGGAATGCGTCCGCCGAGGCGCTGGTACTTGCCCGGGTCGCGGAGGAATTCGACGATCTCGGTGAGATCCTGCTTGGCTTCGTCGACGCCGGCGACGTCCTCGAACGTCACGCGACCGTGCGCTTCCGTCAGCATCTTGGCGCGCGACTTGCCGAAGCCCATCGCCTTGCCTGCACCGCCCTGCATCTGGCGCGACATGAAAACCCACACGCCGATCAGCGCCAGGAACGGCAGCCACGACACGAGCAGCGAGACGAACCACGGCACGTTGTCGCCCGGCGGCTTCGCGGTGATCGAAACCTTGCCGTCATAGAGGCGCTTGACCAGCGTCGGATCGCTCGGCGCGTAGGTCGCGAAACTCGATCCGTTGGTGAAGGTGCCGTGAATCTCCGGCCCCTGAATGACCACATCGCGCACCTTGCCCTGATCGACCTCGTTCAGAAGCTGCGAGAAGGTGATGTCCTGCGATGATGTTCGCTGGCCGGGATTCTGGAACAGCGTGAACAGCGCCAGCACCAGAAGGATGATGATGACCCAGAGTGCGAAGTTACGCAGATTCGAGTTCATTGAACTTCCCTAGTGGTCGCGCTTGGGCGGCCCTCAATCGATAGACGTTTGAACTGTCGTTCTCATGATTGAGCATGATCTGATCCGAAAACCGGTATCCACTTTTCGGGATCATGCTCTTGAGGTTTCGCCGCGACCGTCCGGTGTTAATTTAGGTGCGCCACCCCACCGTTCCAAGGGAAACGCCTGGGCTATTTAACGCTTGGGACTATTTAACGCATATTCGGCGGGATACGCGCGAAAATCTCGGCCTGAATCGGGGTTTTTTCACGGTGGTTAAGCCTTTTACGGCGGCCTTCGGCGCCTCCGGACCACATATCCTGAAAGCCGGACGGCCCCGGGGTCAGGCATCCTGTTTCAGAAGCCGCTCGATAGCTGCGCGATACCGCCTGCTCCCCGCAACCGCCTCGCCGGTATCGAGCCGCAGTTCGAAATCGCCTGACGAACGCGGCACCACTTCGACCACGTGATCCAGATTGACCAGCCGCGTCCGGTGCACCCGGACGATCCGGAACGGCTGCAGCAAGGCCTCCTCGCTGGCGAGCGTCGTGCGTATCAGGCGATTACGGCCGCCGCTGAGGCGGTATTCGGCATAGTTGCCGGCGGATGCGACCCAGACCACGTCATCAGCCTCGACGCGCAGACGGGTTGTCCCGTCCTGCAACCAGAGCGTCCGGCTCGGCGCCTCCGCCGTCGATACCGCCGGCAAATCCGCTCGCGCCCGCGCATCGCGGCGGGAGAGCGCCAGCCAGAACGCCGTACCGAGGAGCGCGAAGGTGCCGGCATCCTTGCGAAACTCGTAGGCGAGATTGGACGCCGACCAACTGAAGTCGTAGCTGCCGCCGAGCGCCGCCATCACCAGCTTGCGCAGACCGACCATGCCGAGAATGTGAACGACCGAGAAGGCTACAAAGCAGCCGATCGCGATCGCGACGGCTGTCGCCCACCGGCCAGCCGCCCACGCACTTCTGACCTGCGCGATGCCGTGACCGGCCAGAGGCAGCAGGACGATGATGGTCAGCCCGCTCGACCATTCCCAGAACATGGGCGGCCCGAGCGCATAGGGTTACCCGAAACGGGCGCGATCGTGCGCGTTCGAAAAGCCGTTGAGCGTGACGATCACGAGGACGATCAGCGCGACCGCGAGGTAGAGTCTCCACCCCACGCCGTCCGTCCCGAAAACACCGCCGCTCGTCACATCGGCTCGTGTTTCGTCTCGCCGGTCGCCTCCTTCGTCCCGCACCGTCTCGACCGGCCTGTCACCGTTCCGCATGCTCTCACTCTGTGACGACGGCGGCTTCATCATGATGGAACTTGAGCGTGCAAAAGGTAACGGCGAGCGGCGGGTGGACCTGGACTGGGTTCGCATTCTCGCCTTTGGGCTCCTGATTTTCTACCACGTCGGCATGGCTTATGTGCCGTGGAATTGGCACATCAAGAGCGCCCACCAGATCGCCGCGCTCGAGCCGGTGATGCGGCTCGTCAACCCCTGGCGGCTGGCGCTGCTGTTTCTGGTCTCCGGCGCGGCGACGCACTTCCTTGCCGCCAAGATGCGAGACTCAAAGGGACAAGGCGCGAGCCTCCTGCCCAGCCGGACCTGGCGCCTGCTGCTGCCGCTCGCCTTCGGCATGCTCGTGATCGTCCCGCCGCAGGCCTACATCGAGGCCGTCGAGAAGACCGGCTACACCGGCAGCCTTCTCGACTTCTACCGCGATCATTACTTCGCGTTTCGCACCGAATTCTGCCGGCCCGGCCCATGCCTGATCCTGCCGACGTGGAATCACCTGTGGTTCGTCGCCTATCTCTGGGTCTACACCGCCGCCGTCTGCATGCTGAGCCCGGCGATCCTGACGCGCGTCGCCGACGTTCTCGCGCGCGTCCTTCGCGGCCCTGTGTTGATCGTCGTGCCGATCCTGCTGCTTGCGTTTTACCGGATCGTGCTGTGGCCGCGCTTTCCCTCGACCCATGCACTGACCGACGACTGGTACAATCACGCGCTGTTCGGCACGCTCTTCGTGTTCGGGCTGCTGTTCGCACGCACGGACAGCATCTGGGCGACGATCGATCGCGCGCGATGGGTGTCGCTCGTGCTCGGCGTCGGCGCTTTCGCAACGTTGACCGGCCTCTCCGGCTTGCCGGCGACGCCATGGCTCGGAGCAACGCGAGGCCTGCTCTATGCAATGGATCAGTGGGGCTTCGCGCTCGCGGTGCTCGGCTTCGCCGGGCGCTGGCTGACGCGCGACTCCGCCGTCCGCCGCTATCTCACCGACGCGATCTTTCCCTGCTACATCGTCCACCAGACCGTGATCGTTCTGATCGTGTACTGGCTGAAGCCGTTCGCACTCATGACGGGACTGGAAGCCGCCATCGTAATTCTGGGGACGGTCGTCGCCAGCATCGCCACCTATGAGGCGGTGCGCCGCGTCGCGTGGCTGCGGCCGTTGTTCGGGCTCAAGCGCGTGAGCGGCGCGGCGGCGCCCGGCCAATCACGATGAGATCGTCGCTGGCGCTGATCATCGCGCCCGCCAGCGTTTGCCGAAAACGGCGGCCGGCCGTTGCGGAGCGAATGGCCGCCAGCAGGGCCTCAAGCTTGGCAAGCTGCGGCTGACCTTCGGTCGCAACGCTTCCGATGGCGCGCGCGAGCAGACGGAGCGCGACCTCGTCCGGCAATGTCGCGAAGGCGCGCGCGTCGAACTCGATCATGCCCGGCCCGGCGGCACGCACGATCGAGCGGGCGACGATATCGGCGATCTGCTCCAGTGCCGCGTTGGCGCGGGCCATTCGCGCGGCAAAGCGCGTGAGGCTGCGGGCGTCGATGCCCTCCTCCGCCAGCGCCGGCATCAGCGTCCGCAGCCGCGGCCGCGTGAAAGCGAGGTCGTGATTGGTTGGATCGGTGACGAAACCGACACCGGCCTTCTCCAGCGTCGCCACCAGCCGCGCTTTCGGAATGTCGAGCAGCGGCCGGGCGAGAACGAGGCCGCCGCGCGCCGACTGCCGCGCCATCGCCGCGAGCCCGGCAACGCCGCTGCCGCGCGCCAGGCGCATCAGCAGGGTTTCCGCCTGATCGTCGGAGGTATGCGCGGTGACGATATGCGTCGCCTTCGCTGCCTTCGCCGCTTTGGCGAGCAACTCATAGCGCGCGTCGCGCGCCGCCGCCGGCAATCCGGCTTTCGGCTTTGCGCCGGCCCACTTCAAGGTGCGGTGATCGATGCGCAGGGACGCTGCGAGTTGCTTCACGTCCCTGGCTTCGCGCGCGCTCGCGGCTCGCAGGCCATGATCGACGGTAACGGCAAGAAGACGCGGACCGCGTTTCAGTTTCGCGCGCCAGCGGGCGGCAAGCCACATCAGCGCCGTGGAATCAGGACCGCCGGAAACGGCGAGCACGATGGCGGGTGCGGCCCTGAAATCCGCGAACAGGGACTTCGCCTCCGGGTCCGAGATTGGATGATTGGCTGGTCTGGCTACCATAACGTGATGTTAGACCATCCGTTATGCCGAGCGAAGCGACGCCGTTCGGCCATAGGCGAGCGAAGCGACGCCGTTCTTCGGCTATGCCTCGCACTAACGCACAGTCAGCAGCCGGTGCGCTTCTGTTCGCGCTCGACACCCTGCCTCACGCCGCTCGACGCCTTCGGATACTTCCGGTTCACCTCGCTGAGCGCGGCGCAGGCGGCTTCCTTCTGCTTCAGCGCGGCAAGCGACTGGCCGAGCCGCAGAAGCGAATCCGGCGCCTTTCCGGATTTGTCGTACTTGCTCGTTACCGCGAGGAAGGACTCGGCCGCGTCGCGATACTGCTGGCGCTGATACTGGCTCTCGCCGAGCCAATACTGCGCGTCGGCGACGAGGCGATCGTTCGGATACTTCTGGGTGAAGTTGCGCATCGTCTCTTCGGCGAGCGCGTAGTCCTTGCGCTGCATGTAGCCGATGCCGAGGTCGAATTCGTCGCGCGGCGTCTGCGCCGGCGGCGCGGTGGTCAGCGCGGCCGTTGCGCCCTGCCCGCGATCGGGGGCTCCTTGTTGCGGCGGCGCCATCGGATTGCGCGGGCTGGCGTTGGCGAGATCGAGCGGCTCGCCGGCATTGCGGCCGCCGGGCGCACCGACTTGTGCGCCAACCGGACCTTCGGCCGGAACCGGCAGCTGGCCGCCGCCGAGCGCGCGCGGGACGCCGGGCGCGCTCGGATTCTGCGACGGATCGAACGCGTCACCGCGGCGTCCGGTTCTCGGTCCCGCTGGCGGCTGATCGATCGGCGCGCCTGGCTGGTTCACGGCTTGCTGCTGGATCGGCGCGGGCGATTGCGTGACCGCCTGCTGCTGGCGGATCGGCGGCTGCTGGGCGGCCGGGGGCGGAAGCTGGGCGACCGGCGCCTGCTGCGGAGCGGCCGCGGGCGCACCGCCCTGCGCCGCGCGCAGCTGATCTTCGAGCTGACGCACGCGAAACTGAAGCTGTTCGTTCTGGCCGGTCAGCCGGCGCACCATGTTCTCCAGCCGTTCGATGCGCTGCGGATCGTCGTCGACGTCGTTGTTGTTCGTGGGGGGCTGGCTGTCGCGGTCGCGCGAGAACAAACCGTCGCGTCCGAACAGTTGCGCTTCGGCGGGAGCCGGCACGGCGGAAAGAGCCGCGGTCATCAACAGCGGGGCGAGAAGGATCGGCAGTCTGAAGCTCATAGTGACCTGATAAAGTTGCCTGACGGGATCACGGACCTGAGGGCCTTCGCCGGCATTGCCGCCGGCGCACCGTCGTTGCTCATTCCACTTTGGATGTGAGTACGCCGAAAATGTGACTTTGACAAAGCGCGGCGCGCAGATTCCATAAAAGTAATTGCCGGTTTTGCGCCCCTAATGCGCATCAGCCAACAAACCGGCGATGAAAACAGAACCGGCGCCCAAGGGCGCCGGTTCGATAGTCGACAGCCGGAAAGTGCTTACGGGTATAACGTTACGAGCTCGCGTTCAGCACGGTCACCGCACGGCGGTTCTGCGACCAGCAGGAGATGTCGTTACACACCGCCACCGGGCGTTCCTTGCCGTAGGAGATGGTGCGCATCCGCGACGGATCGATACCGCGCGAGGACAGATAGGTACGGACGGCCTGAGCACGGCGGGCGCCGAGCGCGATGTTGTACTCGCGGGTGCCGCGCTCGTCGGCGTGGCCTTCGATGGTGAAGGCGTAGCGGTTGTACTGCTGCAGCCACTGGGCCTGCTTGTCGAGGGTCGCGATCGCCTGCGGCGACAGCTCGGTCTGGTCGCTCTCGAAGAAGACGCGGTCGCCGACGTTGACGACGAAGTCTTGCTGGCTGCCCGGCGTCGCCGCGCTGGCCAGTGCGCCATCGGCGCCGAGCGGGTTCTTGTTGGCGCAGGCACCCATCGAGAGCGCCAGAGCCACCACAGCGGCCAGTTTCAATCCCTGGAGGAAACGCACGTGATTGTTCATTCCGGAGCCTCCACGCTCGCTAAATCGGACTAGAGCATTTCGGGCCCCGGGTTCCGGATCGCCTTGGAAAAGCTCGTGATCTTGTGCGCATTCCGACCCAAAACCGGCATCGGCGTTTGCGAAATACGCGCCTATCCGGTCTACCGTGCTTTAGTTAAGCGAACCTTCCGTCAACCTTGATGCAGGGTTGCCGAGGTCGCTCAAATGTCCCCAAAACGCGGAAAGCCGCTGCGATGGTTAATGAGATGCAAATGTGGCGCGAGGGTGAAGGATTGTCCATGCCGGCAAGCGCGGCGGACGGAAATACCAGCAGAATCGGCATTCAGCCGCCTGCCCGCTCCCGGGAATGCGCCAAGCCGCGAGCGACGATGAATGTGGTCTAACGGGAATCGAGCCTAGCTGGTCGCGAGGCGGCGCACGGCCGGAAACACCGGCATGTCGGTCGGCGCTAGCGAATGGCTCTTGTGCTCGAACAGGTGCGCCCGCTCCAGCGGCGTCGAGCGGAACATCGGATAGCGCGTGAATACTTTCTCGCGCATGCTCGGATAGTGCACCGCCATCAGGCTCAGCGGCTTGGTCAGCGTCGGATACGGACGCGGCTCACACAGCGGCTTGTGCAGGAACACACGGCGATAGAACGCCTGGTGCTCCCTGCGTACCGTGGCAGTGCCGATGTCGGCCTTGAAGTGCGTGCAGGCGACATACGCGAGGCGCAGCGTCACGTATGGAAGCGCCGGGAACTTCACCTCGCGCGCGGGATCGGCGACGAAGCGGTTCGGATCGACGATGGTCTTGCCGAGCGCGAGTTCGGGCTTCAGCAAATCAGGAAACGCCTCGACCGCGGGCGTATCCGGCATCTCGGGTGTGGCAACGGATATGCGCAGCGAACTGCACAGCATGCCGTCGATGAAGATTCCGAAAATCCAGGAGTTCGGCGCGTCGTCGAAGTGATCGGTCAGACGCTGATCGGCGCGCGGTAAAATTGCGCCTTCGTGGAGGTAGGCGCGATACCGCAACCGGTAGACTGCTTCTTTCTCGGCCTCCGTCCTGGCGAGACGGTATTCGACGCGACTGAGCAGTTCCATTCCTCGATCTGGAGAGGTCATTGTTGTTATTGGTCCGATGGACGGAGCCATTTTCAATCCCCAGAACTAGCCAGGCACGCTTGAAAGTACGCTTGGAGGTACGCTTGGCGTACATCTGCAAGTTAACGTTTTCTTAATGCTGCGGCAAAGCAGATTGCGTTTTACGGTTAATCCCGCAAAGCGTGCGGTATCGGAACCTTCCGTGTCATTCGCCGATGACCGCAGTGTGCCGTTCCGGTTCCGTAGCGGAACCGGCTCCGGTCACAATTTCGCGAGAATGCTCAGCGCGAAACCCTCAGGCGCGAGAACACCTCAGGCAATCGTGCGCGTCTTCGGCATGCGCACCTTTTCGGCGGCTTCGGCCGAACGTGCGTGGGATGCCACGAGCAGTTCGCGGATCTGCGACGCCGGCACCGGCTTGCTGAAGAGATAGCCCTGCGCCTCGTTGACCGTGCCGTCCATGCCGACGAGTTCGAGTTGCTCGTTGGTCTCAATGCCTTCGACCACGACCGACATGCCGAGATCGGCGCTGAGCCGCGCGACGCCGCGCAGCAAAGTGAGCGGCCGCTCCGTGCCGATGCCCTCGAGGAACGAGCGGTCGATCTTGACCTTGTGCAGCGGAAAATTATGCAGGTAGCTGAGGCTCGAATAGCCGGTGCCGAAATCGTCGAGCGAAATGCGGACGCCGAGCGCCCGGAACTGCTCCAGCATGTCGCGGTTGTCCTCGGAGTCGTCGAGCAGCGCCGTCTCGGTGATCTCGAGCTCCAG
>JBEIPX010000317.1:0-4238 GCA_040376815.1 Bradyrhizobiaceae bacterium | reverse complement strand
CGCAATCGCTGCTCGCGAGCGCAACAGCTGATATATCGCTGATCGCAGTCGGCCGGCTCAGCCTCGATTTCGAGCGCCTGCAATCGATCGCGCCGGCACTTGCCGCCGCTGATCCCGATGTGATCGTTAACGCCGCTGCCTACACCGCCGTGGACCTTGCGGAAACAGAGTATGCACGCGCCTTCCGCATCAACGCCACGGCAGCGGGCGCGGTCGCGGTCGCAGCCAAGAGGCTCGGCGTGCCGGTGATTCACCTCTCGACCGATTATGTCTTCGACGGCACTGCCAGCACCCCTTATCGCGAAACGGACGCGACTGCTCCGGTCAATGCCTACGGCCGCTCGAAGCTCGCGGGCGAATCCAATGTGGCGAACGCGCATGCGGATCACGTCATCCTGCGCACGAGCTGGGTCTACAGCCCGTTCGGGCAGAACTTCGTCAAGACGATGCTACGGCTCGGCGAGACCCGCGACACCATCAGTGTCGTCGCCGATCAGCATGGATCGCCGACGTCAGCGCAGGATATCGCACGCGCCATCGTCACGATTGCGAAACGGCTGAACGAGAGTCCTGGCGACGCAAGTCTACGCGGCCTCTTCCACATCACCGGCTCGGGGGAGACGACATGGGCGCAGTTCGCGCAGGCGATCTTTGATGACGCAGCGGTTCACGGCCGAAACCGCGTTAACGTTGTTCCGATAACAGCTGCCGAATATCCCACAGCAGCTGCAAGGCCGCAGAATTCGCGGCTCAATTGCGATAAACTTGCGCAGACTTATGGATTACGGTTGCCGGACTGGCGCGCGTCGGCGCGCGCCTGCGTGGCGCAACTTCTGGACGGAGCGCCGGGACAATGAAGGGAATCATTCTGGCAGGCGGCTCGGGAACGCGCCTGCATCCCATGACGCTGGCGATGTCGAAGCAGCTTCTGCCCGTCTACGACAAGCCGATGATCTACTATCCGCTGACGACGCTGATGCTCGCCGGCATCCGCGAGATTCTGGTCATATCGACACCGCACGACCTGCCGCATTTCAAGCGGCTGCTCGGCGACGGCAAGAGATGGGGCATCGCACTCAGTTATGCCGAACAGCTGCGGCCGGAAGGTCTGGCACAGGCCTACATCATCGGCGCCGATTTCGTCGGCAACAGCCCGTCGGCGCTAATCCTCGGCGACAACCTGTTCTATGGCGCCGGTCTGCCCGGCCTGTTGCAGCCAGCCGCGCAGCGCACATCCGGCGCGACTGTGTTCGCCTATCACGTTCCCGATCCCGAGCGTTACGGCGTGATCACCTTCGACGACAACGGCAAGGCGACCTCGATCGAGGAGAAGCCAGTAAAGCCGAAATCGAAATGGGCGGTGACGGGCCTTTACTTCTACGACGCCGACGTTGTCGGCATCGCCCGCAGCCTGAAACCGTCGACACGTGGCGAACTCGAGATCACCGATGTTAATCGCGCTTATCTCGCGCGCGGCGATCTGAAAGTCGAAAAGTTTGGCCGCGGCTTCGCCTGGCTCGATACCGGCACGCCCGACACGCTGATCGAGGCGAGCGAATATGTGCGCGCGTTGGAAAAGCGTCAGGGCCTGCGCATCGCGAGCCCCGAGGAGACCGCCTATTCGCTCGGCTGGATCTCGAAGGATCAGTTGCTCAGCCTCGCAAGCGAACTGGCCAAGAGCAGCTACGGCGAATACCTGCGCGATGTCGCCGAAGGCGGCCAGTCTCGCGATTAGCTCTGCTGGTTCGACCGCTCAGAAAGAAAAACAAAATGGTGGGAGAGGCAGGACTCGAACCTGCGAAGCCATGAGGCGGCTGATTTACAGTCAGCTCCCTTTGCCACTCGGGACACTCTCCCCCGCCGAAAACCATCGCGACCGCCCCATCCCGAAAAAGGGGTGGAAGACCGATCGAGGATGGCTTGAAGCAAGTCGCCCAGTGCTGGGCTCCCGGTCGGGCGCGTTTATGATCGAAGGCAGCCCGTAAAGTCAACCAAGGGTTCGTAAAACCTTCAGAGTCCGGCAAATTTCGGCGAAATCGCGAAATTGCCAAGCCTGCCAGCGCGTGAGACAAGCCCGCATGAGCGATCACGACCGAAAACCCCGATTCCAGAATAGCCGGCCCGGCGCCCCGAAACGCTGGGAACGGAAGACCGCCGCCGCAGCGGCCAGGCGTGAGCCCCGTTCGCGGGAACCGCTCGATATCGCCATTCTCTATGGCTGGCACACGGTCACGGCGGCGCTTGCCAATCCGAAGCGGCGCATCCGCAAGCTGCTCCTCACCGAGAACGCCGCCAAGCGGTTGGCCGACGAGAAGATCGAGACGCGGGTGACGCCGGAGATCGTGCGGCCGCAGCTGATCGATCAGCGACTCGGGCCCGACGCCGTGCATCAGGGGCTTCTGGCGGAGGCCGATCCCCTGCCCTCGCCGGACATCAGCAAACTGCCGCGCGACGGCGTCGTGCTGGTGCTCGACCAGATCACCGATCCGCACAACGTCGGCGCGATCCTGCGCTCCGCAGCGGCGTTCGCCGTGAAAGCGATCGTCACCACCGCGCGCCACAGCCCGGAGGCGACCGGCGTCCTCGCCAAGTCGGCGTCAGGCGCACTCGAACTGGTGCCGATGGTGCTGGTGCAGAATCTGGCGCGCGCGCTGACCGCGATGAACGAGCAAGGCTTCATGACGGTCGGCCTCGATAGCGAAGGCAGCGAAAATCTCAGCAACGTGAAGCTGGACAATCCGCTGGCGCTGGTGCTCGGCGCCGAGGGCAAGGGATTGCGTCAGCTGACCCGGGAAACATGCAGCGTGGTGGCGCGGATGGACATGCCGGGCGAGATCAAGAGCCTTAACGTGTCGAATGCCGCCGCGCTCGCGCTCTATATCGGCAACACGCGCCTCGGCCTGATGTAGCTTTTATTGGCGCATGATCTGATGCGAAAACCGCTACCCACTTTTCGGGATCATGCGCAAAAGAGAGAACCCGCCCGCCATTGCTGGCGAACGGGTCCGATCAAACCTGAAAAACCAGATCAGTTGTAGCGGCGCAGCACCGGCGCATGGTGACGGTGATGGTGATGGTGCCGGTGGTAGTGAGCACGCGGCGCAACGCGGTAGCGCGGTGCATGATAGGCCGGACGCGCATAGATGACACGCGGAGCATAGGCAACGCGCGGCTGGGCGTAGCGCACGGCCGGACGATAGCCGTAGCGATAAGCCGGACGCATGCCGTGATAGTGGCGGCGCGGCTTGTAGCGATAGACCACCGGACCGCTCACCTGCGCGCCATCATAGTAATGATGGCTCGGGTTGGCGTAGGGACCACCAGTGTAGCCGTGATAGTACGGCCGCGAATAAGCGTCCGAACCGGACACCGCGCGCTCCTGGTAGGTCGGGATCGGAGCGAACGCGCCCGGACCGGTGTAGGTCGGGCCCTGGGTCACGTAGTAGTACTGCGGCGACGGAAGACGATCGTAGTTGGTGTAGGAATAACCGCCGGCATAGCTGCCGTAACCATATCCACGGCCATAACCGCCGTAAGCGTACCCGCCGCACGGATTCGCAATCGCCTGGAACAAGCCGCCACCGCAGCTCGAAGCACACGAAGAATAACCGCAGGCCATTGCAGGCACAGCGGACACCGTCAACACGGCCACAGCAGCCGCCAGTCCTGTTATCGTCTTACGCATTACTCTCTCCTGTCCGACGTCTTCTTGTTGAAGTTCGCTTTGTTGATGTTCGATCGTTTCACCGCCGCGGACGCCGCGGCATGTTGACTTCCGGCGCCACGATGATGGGCGGCGGGTTTTGTGGGATGTCCTGCAACTCGGTTGGAGCAGCGGATTCCGCCGACCACGACCGATAGTAACTTTCAGCGGGCTGCGGCAACGCGCGGTTCGCCGGCGGCTCGATCTCGAGCCGGCCGTAGCCGGGAATCCTGCCGGAACTCGGGAAGTAGCGGCCGACGGATTTGCCCTCGTAGCGATCCCAGCCGCCGAGCACCGTCGGCTGAACGTGAATGTCTCGTGCCAGACCCCAGTCGCCTTCGACCACGGCCCAGGATGCATCGCGGCCGTTGATCATGACGGGAACGCCGGCGCGGCCCGGAACAGCGATCACAGGGCTGGTATCGGCCAGAGCCGGCACCGTTGTCGCCAATACGATTGCGAGCGCGAGCGCACCACGCATGAGAAGTCCCTCGAATGATGATGCGAGAATACGTTAGCTCGCGCGGCAAGGTGT
>JBEIPX010000175.1:0-6470 GCA_040376815.1 Bradyrhizobiaceae bacterium | reverse complement strand
GGACCTGCATCAGGAATTCGCCGATGAAGACGCCGACGATCTGGTGCGGTTGCATTTCGTCGCGACCGAGCGGCTGTTCATCAGTGCGCGGCGCCGGCCGCTGCATTCGATCGAAAAGACCCGCCGCGCCATCGATGCCGGACGCCTGTTTCCGACCGCGCTGTCGTTCATCGAAGGCTTCGTCGACCACTTCGCCGACGTGATCGACAGGTTCTGCGTGACGCTGGGCGACCAGCTCGACAAGATCGAGAATCAGGTGCTGCACGACGAGGTCGATGTGGACGACCAGCGCATGGCGCTCGGCAAGGTGCGGCTCCGGTCGATCGCGACGCGGCGGCAACTGTCGCAGATCCGCTCGCTGTTTCACCGCCTCGAGGTGCGCACCGACATCCAGACGAAGCCGGCCGCGATGGTGCTGCGCTCGCTCGGGCAGAAGTTCGATGCGATCGATTACGAACTCAGCGCCCTCTACGAGCGGGCGCGGCTGCTTCAGGACGAAATCTCCGGGCGGATGACCGCGATCACCAACCGGCGGCTGTTCACGCTGTCGGCGCTGTCTGCGTGCCTCCTGCCCGCGACGCTGGTCACCGGTTTCTTCGGCATGAACACCAAGGACATGCCGTTCCAGGCCGGCGACGGCGGCACCTGGTTCGCAGCCATCGCCGTCATCTTCGCGGGCGCCTTCACTTACTGGCTCCTGCGCCGGACGGACGCCCTCTGACGTCGGCTTTTGCGCGCCGCAAAGTCGCGCCAACCTCTCGCGGCCGTGAAAAAAAATGCCTCGTCCGCGCACCTGACGTTCCGTGGAACGACTCTACTGCTTGCCAGACAACAAAGAACGGCGTCTCATCCGTTCGGACGATATAGTGCTGGCCAAGTCCTTCAGTCTGACAGCCCATTGAGGTCAACCATGACAAGCGAACTCGCCCGCCGGGATTTCCTGAAACTGTCGACCGCGATGGGACTTGCTGCAGCCGGAGGCTTTGCATGCACGGGCATCGCGGACGCCGCGCCGATCCAGGTGCCCACCATCGACAAGCTGTCGATCCGCGTGCTGGTCGATCAGCAGCACGACCAGTTCCTGCGCGGCAGCACCGTGAACGGCGTGGTGCACGAAGGCCCCGGCGGCGGCCGCAGCGCGGATGCCCGCAACGTCCTGCACAATGAGTGGGGCCTGTCGCTGTTTCTCGAGTCGCAACGCGAACAGGATCAACGCAGCATCCTGCTCGACTTCGGCTATACCTCGCCCGCGATCATCAACAACATCGGCCTGCTCAAGGTCGATCCAGCCAAACTGAGCGCGCTGATCGTCAGTCACGGCCACATCGACCATTACGGCGGCCTGATCGGCTTCCTCGAGAAGTATCGCAGCGTGCTTCCCGCCGACCTGAAGCTTTACGCAGGCGGCGAGGACAACTTCTGTCATCGCGTCAGCCGGGCACCTAATGGGCAGTTCGGCGAGTTTGGCGTTCTCGACCGCAAGCAGATCACCGCGCAGAGGGTCCAGACGATTCTGTGCGAGACGCCGACCGTGATCGAGGGCCACGCCTTCACTACCGGCAAGATCAAGCGCCGCAGCGTCGAGAAGATCCTGCCGAACAGCTTCGTCGACTACAAACCGGAAAGCGCCGGCTGCGACTACGGCCACTACACCGCGGCCGAGCTGCAAGGCAATTTCGTTCCGGACGAACATGTCCACGAACACGCGACCTGCTTCAACATCCGCGGCAAGGGCCTCGTCGTCATCAGCTCCTGCGGCCATGTCGGCATCGTCAACTCGGTGCGCCAGGCGCAGGAGGTTTCCGGCGTGCAGAAGGTCCATGCCGTCATCGGCGGCTTCCACCTCGGACCCGCGCCCGCCGATTACCTCAAGCAGATCGTCGGCGAGATCAAAGCCCTTCAGCCCGACGTCGTCATCCCGATGCATTGCAGCGGGTTGAACTTCCTGCTCGAAGCGCGCGCGCAGATGCCGGACAACGTGATCAACGTCTCGACCGGCAGCCGTCTTCTGTTCAGCGCGTAAGCGTGCGCGGGCTTCCGGCCCAACTCGCTGCGGTTTGGCGCAACATCGGCGCGGCCCTGGCGGCCGCGCTGCTGTTTAGCAGTGCGGCTGCGGTTCCTGCCTCTGCGCAAGGCTCCACCCGCTCGGCCGCCGAACTGATGGACGCGGTGATGTGGAATCGCGAGCCCATCGGCGGCGCATTCGCGCTCAAGGACCAGACCGGACAAACCCGAACCGACGCCGATTTCCGCGGCCAGCTGATGCTGGTCTATTTCGGCTTTACGTACTGCCCCGATATCTGTCCGACGGACTTGCAGGAAATCGGGCTGGCGATGAAGGCGCTCGGCGAGCGGGCGGCGGATGTGCAGCCGCTGTTCGTCACCCTCGATCCGCAGCGAGACACCGTCGAGCATCTCGCGCAGTATGTGCCGCTGTTTCATCCGCGCCTGCTCGGACTCACAGGCAGCATCGCCGATGTGACGAAAACCGCGGATGCCTACCGCGTCTACTTCAAGCGGGTGTCGACCGGACCGAACGCCGGCGACTACACCGTCGACCACTCGGCGTTCATCTACCTGATGGACCGCGACGGAAAGTATCTCGAATTCTTTCCACCCGGCACGGACGCGGAGAAGCTGGTCGGGATG
Source organism: Bradyrhizobiaceae bacterium (assembly GCA_040376815.1). Lineage (GTDB taxonomy): Bacteria > Pseudomonadota > Alphaproteobacteria > Rhizobiales > Xanthobacteraceae > SG-bin9. Next base: position 3,821 of record JBEIPX010000175.1, on the reverse strand, counting down.
ATCAAGCCGTATCTGATCCGCAAGCCAGAGCGCTAACGCCAGCCGTGTCACGCAACGGCGGCGCTGCGTTTCACACGCAACGCCGCCGTCCGTCTGCAAGGCCAGTCCTTGGAGTTACTTGCCCGGCAGAACCGCGATGTCTTTCACTGTGCCGCTGACGCCCGTGATCTTCGCGGCTTCGGTCGCCTTGCCGGTCGCGAGGTCGACGCTATAGAGCGTGCCGCCGGCCATGATCCACGCGTCGTTCTTGCCGTTCGCATCGGTCGAGATGTCGAACGCGACCGCGCCGGCCTTGATGCCGAGCGAGCCGACGCTGTTGAGGATGCCGTCGTTCGGCGGAGCCTGCTTGATCAGGGTTCCCTTGCTGTCGATATCGAACAGCGCGGTTTCCTTGGTGCCCTTCACCGAGTTGGTGTAGGCGCCGGCGACGATGTTCGGCTTGGCACCCTTGCTGGCGTCGGCGTCGGCGAACTTCAGATCGCCGTCCTTGGTCACCTTGCCGTCGTCGACGTTGGCGCGCAGGTTCATGCCGTCGGCGCCGATCAGACGCAGACGATCGGCTGCCGGGTTGAAGTCGATGGTCGCGGCGACGCCCTTTGCCAGCATGGTCTCGAGCTTGGACTTAACGGTCGCCTTGCCGTCCTTGGCGATGGTCACGACGGTTCCGTCATCGACCACGCCGTAGAGCAGTCCGTCCGCCGGACGCACGTCGATGCCGACCAGCGCGCCGGAGATGCCGGTGACCTTGACGGAACCGGTCGCCTTCTTCGCCGCGGTATCGACGGTCGCGATGGTGTCGTTGCCGATCAGTGCTGCGACTTCCGCCGAATAGGCGGCGGCGGACGTCATCAGCAGCGCCGCGGACGCGGCAAGCATGGTGCGCATCTTCATGAAATAACTCCCTGATTGTGACCGATCCTCACGATCGTCAGGGTGGGTACTCTCCCGGCACCGCAAACGGATGCAGCCGGTTGAAAATATTTCGGGGCAGTGCATCCAAACGTCGCAGGGCGCAGTATAAAGGTCATGCAAAGCCATGAGCATGATCCGGGACAGCGGCTTGGACGACCGAACAGACCTTTCAGCGCTGAATGTCGAGCGCGAAGCGCAGATGTCAGCCGCGCTGGTGCGTTGTGCCGCCGGCGACCGCAGGGCGTTGCAGATGATCTACGATAGCGAGGCCCCGCGCATGGTCGGCGTCGCGCGGCGCATTCTGTTCCGTCACGACCTTGCGGAGGAAGCGGTCCACGATGCGTTCGTGCGCATCTGGCATGGCGCCCGCGGGTTCGATCCCGCGCGCGGTTCGGCGCTCGGCTGGCTCTACGCGGTGGTGCGCAACCGCGCGCTCAGCATTCACCGCAACGAGCACCGCTACGACCCGGCGGATCACAATGCTGACGATGTCGCGCCGGATCACGCCCTCGCCGGCTTGCCGGAAACCAGCGCGCTGCGCAAATGCCTCGAGCAGATCGAGCGCCCGCGCCGCGACGTGTTGGTCCTGGCGTATGTCTATGGCATGAGCCACGGCGAACTCGCCGGCCGGCTGAAGGTGCCGCTCGGCACGGTGAAGAGCTGGGCCCGGCGCAGCCTGCTCACGCTGCGGGAGTGCATGGGATGACCGATCATCTTCCCGACGATCGCGAGATCGACATGTTCGCCGCCGATTACGTGATGGGCCTGCTCGATCCGGCAGCCGAGGCCGCTGCCGACGCGCGGCTGGAAACCGACCCCGTCTTCTACAGCGCCGTCAACAGCTGGCGCAAACGCCTCGCCGATTTCGACATGAGTGCCGCACCGATCACGCCGACCGCGCAGCTGTGGCAGCGCATCGCGCAATCGACCAAGGCCGACCGTTCCGCCGCCGTGCCTGCCGGCATGCGCGGGGCGATGCGCGGCGCGACGCTGTGGCACAACCTGCGCTTCTGGCGCGTGACGGGACTGGTCGCGACCGCGGCCGCCGTGATCTTCGCCGTTCTCGCTATCGGCGCGATCTCAACGTCGAAACATCTGCGCCGCGACCTCGTGGCGCTGGCGCAGCGCAAGCCGGTTTACGTGGCGGTACTGGTCAGCGATCAGACGCGCGAGGTTGGCGCCGTGGTCAACGCCTTCGCCAACGGCCGCGTCGAGCTGATCCCGCTCAAAGCCATCGACGTGCCGCCGGGCCGCGCCCTGCAGGTGTGGACCCTGTGGGATCGTATCGCCGGCCCGAAGCCGGTCGGCCTCACCACCCAGTCGCGCGCGCTGGTGCTCAACCTCGACGAATTGCCGGAAACCGCCGCCGACCAGCTGTTCGAGATCACGCTCGAACCCGAAGGCGGCGCGCCCACCGGCCGCCCGACCGGCCCGATCCGGTTCAAGGGCAACACCGCAAAGGTGTTGTGAAAGTTCTCCCGCGCGCTGTCACCTTCCGCGCAGGCCGGAGAAAGCTGCGTACAACGGGTAACTTTCAGTCTTCGGACTTGTTGCGTAGCCAATCGAGGCTTGAATCATCGTGGTGTTCCGCGAGGAAGCGATGGCTCGATTACCGGCGCCGAGGTTGGTGACGTCGGATAATCCCCGATCTTGATCGTCAGGCCAGCGTAAACATCATCCTGGCGAACCAAGGTTCTCGGCGAGTTTCCGTTCGTGTACCGCACTTGTGCAAACAGGAAATCGCCGATTATTGGATAGGACGCCGTGAGTTGCAGATAATCGATGTTCTGATTTTTCCGCCCGCTGAGCGTCTCATAAAGGTAAAAATACTTCGCTTCGAGCGTAATCGCCTTCGTTGTAAGGTCCGGAAAGAGCCATTCCAAAGGCCTTTCAACGATCAAACTGGATTTCAGTTTTAATCCTGCCCACAGATAGTCCTCGCCGGTCTTGAGGGCTTTGAAAACTCCGTTATCCGCGACGTGGAAGTAGTCAACGGCCAGTGTCGGCCGAAACTCCCACCAGACGCGCGGCCGACCAGCGGCATCCCAGGCAATCGCAGTCGTCTTGCCTACATATCCATCGTTACCGGACATCGGCTGCCAAGACCCTTCGAAGCCAAAGAGGCTGGCCTTGCCATCGTAGTCCGTCGTGTAGACGGCATCGGCTCGGAAATACTGCCTCAGAAAGAGAGCGTTGGCGTTGAAGTATTCGAGTTCGAAGCCTGCCTTGGCCGAAGCAGACCCTGTGTTCGCCGAATTGTTCTGGAAGCCGCGATCGAATTCGGCGCCTGCCATAAAGGCAACCCGGCTCACGCCCTCGATGCCGTTGGTCAGTTCACGATCCCAAGCGACGCCGGCCGCAACGGCGCCTTTCAACGCAAGCGTCCATTCCTTCGCGATTCTGTCATGCGTGTATGAGACCAAAGCGCCTGCGTCGGAAATCTTCTCATCATTGGTTACAACCGCGTTCACAGGATACGCGTCCCTGACGATGAAAAACGGAACTGGCTTGTATGGAACCAACTCGGGTGCCGGGGGCTTCGGCAGCTTCGGCGGCTTCAGTTTTTCTTCCCGATCGAGGATAGCGAGGTCCTGCCTTAACAAATCACGCTCTCGCGCATCGATACATCCATCGCCGTTCAGATCGTATTTCCTGTTTCGCTCCTCAAGTTTGGAAGTAGGAACGCACGCGTATGCCTGTCTATCTGCAGAAAAGACGAGCACGATGGAGGCTGCAAAAATCCAGCGAAGCATTGGCGGGCTCTATTTGTGAGGATTGTGCGCTACGATGATCTTGATGAGATCAAGAACAGTCTCGGCAGCCTGTGTCTCGTGTGGCTGTATCCACCGATTCATTCTGTAGCCAGCCTGCACGACGTAGTTGTTGATCAGGACGGCGAGCGCTCGCTT